>NZ_JBLVOL010000066.1:128592-135246 GCF_053543755.1 Achromobacter semiaridum
CCCCCCGCCTCGACCAGATAGGCGTTGCCCGCCAGCCGGGCCAACTGTTCCTGCACGCCTTCGAACTTGCCAATGGGGATGCCGAACTGCTCACGCACCCGCGCGTACATGCCGGTGGTGTGCGCGCACATGACGGCGGCGGCCGCCGACAGCGACGGCAGCGAAATGCCGCGCCCGGCGGCCAGGGCGCTCATCAGCATCTTCCAACCCTGGCCGGCGCGGGCCTCGCCGCCGATCAGCGCATCCAGCGGCACGAACACATCGCGCCCTTTGTTCGGGCCGTTCTGAAACACCTGCATGGCCGGCAGATGGCGCCGGCCGATTTCCACGCCCGGCGCCTCGGTGGGCACCAGCGCCACCGAAATGCCGATGTCTTTCGGGCCGCCCAGAATGCCGTCGGGGTCGGACATCTTGAACGCCAGCCCCAGCACCGTGGCCACGGGCCCCAGCGTGATGTAGCGTTTGTGCCAGTTGAGCCGGATACCGATCAGTTCGCGGCCATCGACCACCTGGCGGCAGACAACGCCGGTGTCCACCATGGACGCGGCGTCCGAGCCCGCCTCGGGGCTGGTCAGCCCGAAGCACGGCACCTCGCGGCCATCGGCCAGGCGCGGCAACCAGTAATCACGCTGCGCGGGCGTGCCGAACTGCATCAGCAGTTCGCCGGGGCCTAGTGAATTGGGCACCATGACGGTCACGCCCGCCGTGATGGAATAGGCCGATATGCGGCGCACGACTTCGGAATGCGCGTAGGGGGAAAAGCCCAGCCCGCCGTAACGGCGCGGGATGATCATGCCGAAAAAACGCTGCGATTTCAGAAAGCTCCAGACTTGCGGCGGCAGGTCGCGCCGGTTCCAGGTGATGTCCCATTCGTCCAGCATCGTGCACAGCTGCGCCACGGGGCCATCGATAAAGGCCTGCTCTTCGGGGGTGAGGGTGGCGGCGGGCACGTCCAGCAGCTTGCGCCAATCGGGGTTGCCGGTGAACAGGTCGGCGTCCCACCAGGTGTCTCCGGCCTCGATGGCCTCGCGCTCGGTGGCCGACATGGGGGGCAAGGCGTTGCGCGCCCAGCGGTACGCGGGTTCCGAGATGCGGCGACGGCGCCAGGCATTGAAATCCATGAGTGTCCCTCACTGTTATGGCCCTAGGGCGGTTCGGCCCAAAGTACCAGAATTGGCGCCGCGCGGCCAAGCTGGCCAGGGCTGACTCTGCGACAATGAGCGTCCCCGCGCTGGTGCGCAATCAACCGCTGTCCGGGCATCGTCACGCATGCTGAACAAACTCTGGCTGGGCTTCTTCCTGACCGCCGCCGCCGCCGCGCTGTACCGCTGGCTGGCCATCGGAGACCCCGACGTCTTTCGCCTGATGGTGGCCAGCCTGTTCGACATGGCGCGCGTGTCGGTCGAAGTGATGGTGCTGCTGTTCGGCACGCTGACCTTGTGGCTGGGCTTCCTGCGCATTGCCGAAGCCGCCGGGCTGGTGGAAAAGCTGGCACGCCTGCTGGGGCCGCTGTTTGCGCGCCTGATGCCGGGCGTGCCGCGCAATCACCCCGCCATCGGTCTTATCACGCTGAACTTCGCGGCCAACGGTCTGGGGCTGGACAACGCGGCCACGCCCATCGGCCTGCGCGCCATGCGCGAACTGCAATCGCTGAACCCCACGCCCGACACCGCCAGCAACGCGCAGATCCTGTTCCTGGTTTTGAACGCGTCATCGCTGACGCTGCTGCCCGTCACGCTGTTCATGTTCCGCGCGCAGCAGGGCGCGGCCGATCCCACACTGGTATTCCTGCCCATCCTGCTGGCAACCAGCGCGTCCACGTTGGCGGGCTTTCTGGCCGTGGCCGTGTGCCAGCGCCTGCGGCTGGCCGACCCGGTGGTGATGCTGTGGCTGGGCGGCGCGGCCTTGCTCATGGGCGGTTTCATGGCGCTGCTGGCCGGCATGTCGGCCGCGGCCATCGCGTCGCTGTCTTCGGTGATGGGCAACCTGGCGCTGTTCGGCATCCTGCTGGCGTTCCTGGTCGTGGGCGCCTGGAAAAAGGTGCCGGTCTACGAAACGTTCATCGAGGGCGCCAAGGAAGGCTTCGACATCGCCAAGAGCCTGCTGCCCTATCTGGTGGCCATGCTGTGCGCGGTGGGGGTGCTGCGCGCATCGGGCGCGCTGGATTTTTTGCTGGACGGCATCCGGTGGCTGGCGCTGCAAGCCGGCTGGGACACGCGTTTCGTCGACGCGCTGCCCACCGCGCTGGTCAAGCCGTTTTCCGGCAGCGCGGCGCGCGCGATGATGCTGGAAACCATGACGCACTTCGGCGTGGACAGTTTCCCCGCCCTGCTCGCGGCCGTGATGCAGGGCAGCACCGAAACCACGTTCTACGTGCTGGCGGTGTACTTTGGGTCGGTGGGGATATTGCGCGCGCGCCACGCGGTGGGCTGCGCGCTGATCGCCGATGCGGCCGGTGTGCTGGCCGCCATTGGCGTGTGCTACTGGTTCTTTGGCTGAAGCCGGCCAGGCGGGCGTAGCGGGGCCGGGTCGCGGCCCCGCCAGCCCCGGTCAATCCACCAGCAGGATCTTCATGCCGTTGGTGCCGCCGCTGTCGCGGTAGAAATCGCCCTTGGTCAGGATCACCCAGTCGCCCGTCTTCACCAGGTTGCGCTTGCGCAGTTCGTCAATGGCGGCCTCGCTGAGTTCGGCCGGCTCGTAGTCCGACGGCGCGAACGGAATGGTGTAGACGCCCCGGAACATGGCCACGCGGTTCTGCGTCAGGCTGTGCGGGCTGTAGCAGTAGATCGGCACGCCGGAACGGATGCGCGACATGATCAGCGGCGTGTGCCCGCTTTCGGTCAGGGCGATGATGGCCTTGACGCCCGGAAAGTGGTTGGCCGCGTACATCGCGGCCAGCGCAATAGTTTCATCACAGCGCGTGAAGGTCTCGCCCATGCGGTGGTGCGACACGGTGGACGTCGGGTGCTTTTCCGCGCCCAGGCAAACGCGCGCCATCGCTTGCACGGTTTCAACGGGATACTGGCCCGACGCGCTTTCCGCCGACAGCATCACGGCGTCGGTGTAGTCCAGCACCGCGTTGGCCACGTCCGACACTTCGGCGCGCGTGGGCATGGGGCTGGAGATCATGGATTCCATCATCTGCGTCGCGGTGATGACCACTTTGTTCAGCGTGCGCGCGTGCTGGATGATGCGCTTCTGGATGCCGACCAGTTCGGCATCGCCCACTTCCACGCCCAGGTCGCCGCGCGCCACCATCACGCCGTCGCTGGCGCGAATCAGCGAGTCCAGGGCTTCGTCGTCAGCCACGGCTTCGGCGCGTTCGATCTTGGCGATGATCCATGCCTGGCTGCCGGCTTCGGCCAGCAGGGCGCGGGCCTCGTCGATGTCGCTGCCATAGCGCGGGAACGACACGGCCACGTAATCCAGTTCCATTTCGGCCGCCAGCTTGATGTCGACGCGGTCCTTGTCGGTGAGGCTGGGGGCGGACAAGCCACCGCCACGACGGTTGATGCCCTTGTTGTTGGACAGCGGGCCGCCAACGGTGACGGTGGTGTGGACTTCGTCGCCTTCGACGCGATCCACCACCAGCACGACACGGCCGTCGTCCAGCAGCAGTTCGTCGCCCACGCGGCAGTCGGTCACCAGTTCCGGATAGTCGATGCCGACGATGCTGGCTGTGCCCGCCTCCTTGGGATGCACGCGCGACAGCGTGAATGGCTGGCCGACGTGCAGCTGCACCAGCTTGTCGGTGAAGCGCGCAATACGGATCTTGGGGCCTTGCAGGTCGCCCATGATGGCGACGAAACGGCCCTGCTTGGCGGCAATGTCGCGCACCAGGCGCGCGCGGTCGCGGTGATCGTCCGCGCTGCCGTGCGAGAAGTTCAAACGGGCCACGTCAAGGCCGGCGCGGATCAGCGCTTCAATGCGTTCGGGCGTCGAAGTCGAAGGGCCCAAGGTGGCAACAATTTTGGTGCGGCGCAATACAGGCATGACGGTCCACTCTCGCAAAAACAACGAAAGCGCTATGGTACGCCGCCTGCGTCGGCGCGGGTATCATGGCCCTTACTCCGACCGACATCGAGGCGACCCAAACCCGTGAAAATCGTCATTGCTCCCGACTCCTTCAAGGAAAGCGTGTCCGCGCCCGACGCGGCGGCAGCCATCGCGCGCGGCGTGAAAGCCGCCTGCCCCGGCGCCCACACGATATGCGTGCCCATGGCCGACGGCGGCGAAGGCACGGTCGAGGCCGTGCTGGCCGCCACCGGCGGCAAGGAACAGCAGCTGACGGTGAACGACGCGTTGGGTTACAAGGTCGACGCCGTGTGGGGCCTGCTGGAAGACGGCACGGCCGTGATCGAAATGGCCGCGGCGGCGGGGCTGGAACTGATCTCGCCGTCCAAGCGCGACCCGATGCGCGCCAGCAGCCACGGCGTGGGCGAACTGATGCTGGCGGCCGTGAACGCGGGCGCCACGCGCATCATCCTGGGCTTGGGCGGGTCCGCCACCAACGACGCGGGCGCCGGCATGCTGACGGCGCTGGGCGTGCGCTTGCTGGACGCCGCCGGCAACAGCCTGCCGCCCGGTGGCGGCGCGCTGGGCAAGCTGGCCGCCCTCGACACGCGCGGGCTGGATCCGCGCCTGGCCAACGTCCACATCGATATCGCGTCGGACGTCGACAATCCGCTGTGCGGCGCGCATGGCGCATCGCACGTGTTCGGGCCGCAAAAAGGCGCCACGCCGGAACAGGTGCTGGCGCTGGACCAGATGCTGTCGAATTTTGCCGATGTGTGCGCGCGCCACCTGGGCGTGGACTATCGCGACGAACCCGGCGCGGGCGCGGCGGGCGGTTTGGGCTTTGCGGCCAAGGCGTTTTTGCAGGCGCACTTTCGCCCGGGCGTCGAAATCGTGGCGGAACTGGGCGGCCTGGCCGACGCCATCGAAGGCGCCACGCTGGTGTTCACCGGCGAAGGCCGCATGGACGCGCAAACACTGCGCGGCAAGACCCCGGCGGGCGTGGCCAAGATCGCGCAGCAGGCGGGCGTGCCGGTGGTGGCGTTGGCGGGGTCGCTGGGCGAGGGCTACGAAGCGCTGCACGCGGGCGGCATCACCGCCGCGTTCAGTTTGGCGCCCGGTCCCATCACCTTGCAGCAAGCACTGGCCGACGCGGAAAAGCTGCTTGCCGAGCGTGCGCGCGACGTCATGCAGCTATGGATGGCCGCGCAAAAACGGATGTTGTGATGCGCGTGGCGCGGATAGCGTGGCATGGCGCCACGCCTGCATTGCGGGACACGCGCCGCGCCTGCTTGCTACGCTCCGCCGCTTCGCGCTTACTGAAGCAGGCCCGCTGCCACCAGCGCATCCGACAGGCGGATATACCGGTCCACCGAAATGTCCTCGGCGCGCGCGGTAGGCGCAATGTCCAGCGCTTCCCAGGGCACTTGCGGCGCCCAGTCGGCCAACACGCGACGCAGCATCTTGCGGCGCTGCGAAAAAGCGCGCGCCACCACCGTTTCAAAGGCGCGCACGCTGACCGGTTGCAGGCGGTCGGCCGGCAGCGGCACCATGCGCACAATCGCCGACACCACCTTGGGCGGCGGGTCGAACGCTTCCGGCGGCACATCGAACAGCTTGTGCATGCGATAGCGCGACTGCAACATCACCGACAAGCGGCTGAAATCACCAGAGCCAGCTTGCGCCACCATGCGGTCGATGACCTCGCGCTGCAACATGAAATGCTGGTCGCGAATGTGGTCGGCCCACGTCATCAGGTGGAACAGCAGCGGGCTGGAAATGTTGTAGGGCAGATTGCCCACCACACGCAGCGCGCTGCCGAATTGCGAGAAATCCACCGTCAACGCGTCGGCTTCGACCACGGTCAGGCGCGACGCCTCGAACTGCTTGCGCAGGCGCGCGGCCAGGTCGCGGTCGATTTCCACGGCGGTGAGATGGTCCAGGCGCTCTAGCAGCGGCCGGGTCAAGGCAGACAACCCTGGGCCGATCTCGACCACGGCATCGTCGCGGGCGGGGGCAACCGCCCGGACGATGGACTCGACGACGCTTTCGTCGGTCAGGAAGTTCTGGCCGAAGCGCTTGCGCGCCTGGTGTTGAGACATGAAAAGCCCGTAATGCGTTTAGCGGTTGTTCTGCTGGATCTTTTGCTGCTTTTCAAGCCGGTTGTCGACGTAAGCCTGAGCACGCAGCTGCTCCAGCCAGTCTTCAAAAGCAGGCTGGGCGCGGCGCTCGAACAGAATCTGGCGCGCCTTCATGCGGGCCAGGTCGTCGGTGGCGTCGTGTTCGCGGCGTTCTTCGACTTCAATCAGGTGCCAGCCAAAAGGCGACTGGATCGGCGGGCTGATTTCGCCCGGCTTCAGCGCGTTCATGGCGGCTTCGAACGGCGGCACGGTTTCACCCGGGTTCAGCCATCCCAGTTCGCCGCCCTGTGGTGCGGTGGCGTCCTGCGAGTACTGGCGCGCCATGTCTTCAAACTTGGCGCCACCCGACACCAGGCGCTGACGCACCTGTTCCAGGCGCTGACGCGCGGTTTCGTCGCTCATGACGGTGGACGTCTTGATCAGGATGTGGCGCGCGCGGGTCTGCATGACCTTGGTCGGGCCTTGCTGCGCGGGCGCTTGCGGACGCGCGGCGGGCTGC
>NZ_JBLVOL010000067.1:0-9238 GCF_053543755.1 Achromobacter semiaridum
CGGGGGCAGCGCCCGATAGGCGAGCGCGGGCGGGGCCGGGCGGCCCGTGGGCACGACGATCGGGGATACGGTGGGCGTGGGGGCGGGCGCCACGTGCGCCAGCAGGCCGAAGGGACATTGCGCGCCGGTTTCAGCGGCGTCGTGCCGCGCCGAGCCCTCGTTCGTGCGCGATTCCAGCTTGAGGTCCAGCGTGGACAACTCGCCGGCCGCCGAGCAGAACGTGACTTCGAAGCGACCTTCGTGCAAGGCGCGCGTGTCCGGCATGTACCCGGTGGGCACCAACGCGCGTAGCGTCAGCGCCAAAAGCGCCAGCCACAACACAACCCGGGCGCGCGTGGCGCCCGAGCAGCGTAAGAGGCGGGACATTTCGGACATAGCGGGCATTCTAGTCGATGGCCGCGCGGATCATCGGGCGCGCCGCGGGCCTGGCCGAACGCGCCGGGCCGTGGCGATGTGCCCACCCGCAATCACCGTGCCCTGTCCACCATCGCGCCGCCACCGGCCTTTTGAAAATCTTGGTACCCTTGAACGCAGTTGCGCCATCCCGACCCTCAAACCCTGTTGAACCCCTACCTCAGTGCCCCAGGTTTCAGTGCTTTCCTTGTCCGCCCCGACCCTGTCCGTGCCCGTCCTTGCGACCGCCTCGCCGCCTTCTGCACGCACCACGCGTACGGGGTCGCCGAATCGTATTTGGATGGGTCTGTGCGTCGTCCTGCTGGTCGTGCTGTTGTCGGCCTGCGGCACCACCAAGGTCCAGCCGGGCTATTACCGGGTGCAGTCGGGCGACACGCTGACGCAGATCGCGCGCAAGCAAGGCACTTCGGTCAGCAATCTGGTGCGCTGGAACAGCCTGTCCAACTCCAACACCATCGAAGTCGGGCAAGTACTGCGCGTCGAACCACCGGCCGGGCAGGCTCGCACGTCCAGCCCCAGCAAGTCGGCATCCAAGCCCGCATCCACGTCACGGTCTTCCACATCGGGCGGTAAACGTCGCACTGCGCCACCCGGGGCAATTTCGCTGGTGTGGCCGGCGCAGGGCAAGGTCACGCGCGGCTATGACGGCAGCGGCTCGAACGGCATCGTGATTTCAAATTCCTCGGGTACGCCCGTGGTGGCGGCGGCGAGCGGCACCGTTGCGTATTCGGGCAGCGGCTTGCGCGGCTACGGGCATCTGGTGATCGTCAAGCACAACGCCAGCTTTCTCAGCATTTATGCGCACAACAGCAAGCTGCTGGTCAAGGAAGGGCAAAGCGTGAAGCAGGGGCAGAAGATTGCCGAAATGGGCAACAGCGACAGCAAGCAGGTCGGGCTGTACTTTGAACTGCGCTACGACGGCCAGGCGGTGGACCCGGCGGGCAATCTGCCTCCGCGATAGTGGCCGAGGGCGACGGCGGAAGGGCGGCAACCGCCCGTACTTCCGCCGGCCTTGCATCCGATCGCCGAATCTCTGATCGCCGCGCCTTTGCTCGCCGCGCGCCTGCTATCCATGCGCCTGCTATCCATGCGCCTGATAGAGCCGCGCGCCCGCCTTCTACGCGCTCGCGTCCTGCGTCAGCGTGGAAATGAACGTGGCCGTGCGCGGGTCTTCGGGGCGCGAAAAGATCGTGCGGGATTCGCCGGCTTCGACCACCACGCCGTCCAGCAGAAACACCACCTCGCGCGATACGCTGGCCGCCAGCCGCAGGTCGTGCGTGGCCATCAACATGGTCATGCCTTCGGAAGCCAGCTGGCGCAACACGTCCACGACTTCGGCCGCCAGGCCCGGGTCCAACGCGGAGGTCGGCTCATCGCACAGCAGCACGCGCGGGGCCGGCGCCAGGGCGCGCGCAATCGCCACGCGCTGCTGTTGTCCGCCCGATAGATTGGCGGGCCAGGCGTCGGCCTTTTCGGCCATGCCCACTTTTTTCAACAGTTCTTCAGCGCGTGCCCGGGCCTTGTCCAGCGGCCACTTCTGCACCGTCAGCAGACCTTCCATCACATTGCCGATCACCGTCTGGTGGGGAAACAGCTGAAAGTTCTGGAACACCATGCCCGTCTGCTTGCGCACGCGCTGCACCTGATCGCGCGCCAGCTTCACACCCGGCTCGAACTGCACCGTTTCCGGCCCCAGGGTAAGCGTGCCCCGGTCGGGCACTTCCAGCAGATTTACACAGCGCAGCAGCGTGCTCTTGCCGCTGCCGGACGGGCCGATCAGCGCGGTGACGCTGCCTTCGGCAATGGACACGTCCACGGCTTTCAGCACCGGATTGCCACCAAAGGCCTTTTCGATCTTTTGCAGCCGTATCATCGCGTCTTCTCGGAAAACACCGCATGCTGGCCAAAGCGCCGTTCCAGCCGGACCTGCGCGGCCGACAACACGGAACTGAACACCAGGTAGATCAGCGCGGCTTCGGTATACAGGATCAGCGGTTCATAAGTGACCGCCGCGATGCGCTGCGCTGCCTGGAAAATCTCGGGCACGGTCAGCACCGCCGCCAGCGACGTGTCCTTGACCAGCGCAATGAACGAGTTCGACAGCGGCGGCACCGCCACGCGCGCGGCTTGCGGCAGGATCGTGCGGCGCAGCGCCTGGCCGCGCGTCATGCTCAGCGAATACGCGGCTTCCCATTGGCCCTTGGTGATGGATTCAATGGCGCCGCGTATTACTTCGGAGTTGTACGCGCCCACGTTCAGCGTGAAGCCGATCAGCGCGGCGGGCAACGGGTCCAGCACGATGCCCACGCTGGGCAGGCCGTAGAAAATGACGAACAGCTGCACCAGCAGCGGCGTGCCCCGGATCAGCCACACATAAAAGCGCACCAGCGCCACCAGCGGCGCGGGCCCGAACAGCCGGATCAGCGCCACCACGAAGGCCAGCGCCAGCCCCAGCGCGAACGACATCAAGGTTAGCGGAACGGTGAACACCAGCCCGGCATGCAGCAAGGGCCAGAACGAATCGGCCATCAGCTGCACCCAGGGCGGCACGGTCCAGGAACCGATCTGCGCCAGCAGCCAGTCCGGCATCACCGCCTGTAGCCAGGTAGGTAGCGTCATGAGTGTGCGCGCGGCTTACTGCGCCGACAGGTCCGTGCCGAAGTACTTGACCGAAATGGTCTTGTAGGTGCCGTCGGCCTTGATGTCCGCCAGCGCCTTGTTGATGGCGGCTTGCAGTTCGGGGTTGCCCTTGCGGATCAGCACGCCCGAATTGCTGAATTCGGCGGTCTTGTCGGTGGCCGCGATCTTGACCTTGGCGTTCGGCTTCTGCTTCTTGAAATCCAGGAACGACAGGTTGTCGTTGACGGTGGCTTCCACGCGGCCCGAGGTCAAGAGGTCGATGGCTTCGTTAAAGCCCTGCACCGCCACCACCTGCGCGCCGTGGCTTTGCGCCAGCTTGCCGAAATTGCTGGTCAGCGTGTTGGCGGACTTCTTGCCCTTCAGGTCGTCAAACGACTTGATGGTGGTGTTGTCGTCGCGCACGATCAGCACGGCGGCCGACGAGATGTACGGATCGGAAAAGTCGTATTTTGCTTTGCGCGCATCGGTGATGCCCACCTGGTTGATCACCGCGTCATAGCGCTTGGCGTCCAGGCCGGCGATCAGGCCGTCCCACTTGCCTTCCACGAACTGCGCTTTCACGCCCAGGCGTTCGGCGATAGCGCGCCCAATGTCCACGTCAAAACCGGTAAGCTGCCCCGATGCGTCGTGGAAGGTAAAGGGGGCGTAGGTGCCTTCGGTGCCAATCTTGAAGGTGCCCGCGGACTTGATCTGGTCCAGGCCGGATTGGGCGTGGGCGGGGGCCAAGGCGGCGGCCTGGATAAGGCCGGCGACGAACAACGAGCGGAAGAGTTTCATGGCAATGCTCCGGAAGATCGGTGTCATTGGGAAGGGCCCGCAAGTCGCATGCCCTTCGTCGTAGCCGCACTCTAGCAACGCGTCTATTTTTCCACAAAGCATAAGGAATAGTAAAAATATAGCCGCGAGTCATTAACAGGTGTCCGATCGCCATTCAGCGGTCGGCGTTCTTCCAGCTATCGGTATCTGAACGGAGATCGGCGTGCAACAGCGATGGAACAGGCGGGCATTCATGGCGGCGGCGGGAGCGGCGGCATTGGCGGGGGGCGTGCAGGCGCAAGGGGCGAAAGCGCCGGCGCGGATGCCGGGGGCGGGCAGCATCACCGATGTCACCGGCCTGCGCGTGGGTCACTACACCGACACGCGCCGTCCCACCGGCTGCACGGTCATCATTGCCGAGGCGGGCGCAACGGGCGGTGTCGATGTGCGGGGAGCCGCGCCGGGCACCCGCGAAACCGACCTGCTCAATCCCGTCAACATGGTGGAAAAAGTACACGCCATCGTGTTGTCCGGCGGCAGCGCCTTCGGCCTGGACGCGGCCTCCGGCGTGATGCGCTATCTGGAAGAAAAGAAAATCGGCTTCGACGTGGGCGTGGCCCATGTGCCTATCGTGCCGTCGGCCATCCTGTTTGACCTGGGCGTGGGCGATGCGTCGATTCGGCCGGATGCGGCGGCGGGCTACCAGGCGTGCAAATCGGCGTCCACCGACGCGCCCGAAGAAGGCAACGTCGGCGCGGGCGCGGGTGCCACCGTCGGCAAGTTGTACGGCCCGAAGCGCGCGATGAAGGGCGGCCTGGGCAGCGCGTCGCTGACGGTGGCGGGCGTGACCGTGGGCGCCATCGTGGCGGTCAACGCGGTGGGCGACGTGCTGGACCCGGCCACCGGCCGCATCCTGGCGGGCGCGCGCACGGCCGACGGCAAGCAGCTGCTGGATACGCGGGCGGCCATCCTGGCCGGCGACCTGCCGCGATCCATGCGCCCGGGCACGGCCACCACCATCGGCCTGGTGGCTACCGACGCCGCGCTGACCAAGGCGCAGGCGCAGAAAATCGCGGGCATGGCGCACGATGGCCTGGCCCGCAGCATCAACCCCATCCACACCATGCTGGATGGCGACACGATCTTCGCGCTGGGCACCGGCGCGTCCGGCAAGCCCGGCAACGTGATGTTGCTGGGCGTCATGGCCGCCGAGGCCATGGCCATTGCCGTGCAGCGCGCCATCCTGTCGGCGCGTGCCGTTGAAGGGTTTCCCGCCGCCGTGGATTTCATCGCTTGATGGCTTGGGTGCAAGACGCCGGCCGGGCTGCTCGGCCTGGCCGCTGTCTGTTGTCCGCTGCCCGCCCGGTGACGTCAATCTGTCACATCGCGGGTCGATGATGGCGGGGCGCCGACGTGGCTTCGGCGTTGCAAGAGGACACCCATGTACAAAGGCGAACGATTCAATGGCGCCACGCATCTGGCGGGCCTGGCGCTGGCGGTGGCGGCATCCGGCGCGTTGATTGCGCGCGCGACCGAATTGAAGGTGGACGCGCGGCAGGTCATCAGCAGCGCGGTATTTGCGGCGTCGATGATTGCCGTGTATGCGTCGTCGGTGCTGTATCACTGCACGCGCGGCCGCTACAAGGCGCGCTGGGCCAAGGCGGATCATTGCGCCATCTATTTGTTGATTGCCGGTACCTACACCCCGCTGGCGTTCGGGCCGGTGCAGCATGCCTGGAGCGCGGCCATGGGCGTGGCGATCTGGCTGCTGGCGGCCGTGGGCATCAGCCGCGAACTTTGGTGGGCGCGCGGCGCGGCGCCGGCCTTGCCGCTGTACCTGGCCATGGGCTGGCTAGGCGTGGTGTTTGCCGCGCCCATCGCGGGCGCGTTGTCGTCAGCCGGCCTGGCCTGGCTGTTGGCGGGCGCGGTCGCGTACACGGTGGGCACGCTGTTCTACGTCAACGACAAACGCTGGCGCCATGCCCACGGCATCTGGCACTTGTTCGTCATGGGTGGCTCGGCCTGCCATTTCGTTACGGTATTCGGCTTTCTGACGTTTGGTGCGGCCTAGCGCCACGCCGCCAACGGCAGCATGCCGCCCCGGTCTTTGACCTTGCGCATGACGATGTGCGAACACAGGTCGCGCACCCCCGCGATCTTGCTCAGCTTGTCTTCCACAAACTGCGAAAACGCCGCCAGATTGCGCGTGCGCACCGACAGAATGTAGTTGGACGCCCCGGTCACGATGCTGGCTTCCGTGATCTCGTCGTGCGCCGCAATGCAGGCAAGAAAAGCCTCGTGCCACCCTGGGCGCGACTGGTCCAGCGACACATGCACGATGGCTTCAAGCTCGAACCCCAGCTTGTCGGCATCCAGCACCGCGCGGTAGTTGCGGATGAAGCCGCCTTCCTCCAGCGCCCGCACGCGGCGCAGGCAGGCCGACGGCGACAGCGCCACCTGCTCGGCCAGGTCCTGGTTGCTGAGCTGGCCGTTCTCTTGCAGACGGTACAGGATGCGCTGATCGATGGCGTCTAGGAGCATGGTGCAATCCAATTCTAAAAACGGGCTATGCGTGCAATTTAATGCGAAATTCTAGGGTAAGCCACGCCCGGCTTTGCAATTTTTCGGCACCACGGCGCTGCTATCCTGTTCCCAGCATATTGCCCGAAGGAGCATCGCATGACGACTCACGAAGACTGCGTCGCCGCAGACCGTAAAGACCCCCTGGCCCCCCTGAAAGACCGCTTCGAGCTGCCGCCCGGCGTGCTTTACATGGACGGCAATTCGCTGGGCGTGATGCCCAAGGGCGCTGCCGCCCGCGCGGCGGGCGTCATCACGCAGGAATGGGGAAAAGACCTGATCCGCAGCTGGAACACCGCCGGCTGGTTTGAATTGCCGGTGCGCCTGGGCGACAAGCTGGGCAGCCTGCTGGGCGCGCGCGAGGGCGAATTGGTCGTTACCGACACCACCTCACTGAACATCTTCAAGGCGTTGGCCGCCGCGCTGCGCATCCAGCAGCAAAAACAGCCGTCGCGCCGCGTCATCCTGTCCGAGCGCGACAATTTCCCCACGGATCTGTACATGATCCAGGGCATGATCGACCTGCTTGAGCAGGGCTACGAAATGCGCCTGATCGACGACGAACTGCCGCTGGACAAGGCGCTGGACGACTCGGTTGCGGTGATGCTGCTGTCGCATGTGAACTACCGCAGCGGCCAGATGCACGACATGGCCAGCGTGACCGCGCTGGCGCACCAGCGTGGCGCGCTGACCATCTGGGACCTGGCCCATGCCGCGGGCGCGGTGCCGGTGGACCTGAACGGCGCCAATGCCGACTTTGCCGTCGGCTGCACCTATAAGTACCTGAACGGCGGCCCGGGTTCTCCGGCCTTCATCTGGGTGGCGCCGCGTCACACCCAGGATTTCTGGCAGCCGCTGTCCGGCTGGTGGGGCCACACGCGCCCGTTCGACATGGCCGTGGCCTACGAACCGGCCGGCGGTATCCGCCGCTACCTGTGCGGCACGCAGCCCATCGTGTCGCTGTCCCTGGTGGAATGCGGCCTGGATGTGGCCAAGGCGGCCGACATGGCGCAGGTGCGCGAAAAGTCGCTGGCATTGGGCGACCTGTTCATCAAGCTGGTCGAAGAACGTTGCGCAGGCCATCCGCTCAAGCTGGTCACCCCGCGCGATCACGCGCTGCGCGGCAGCCACGTCAGCTTCCTGCATCCCAATGGCTACGAAGTCATGCAGGCGCTGATCGCGCGCGGCCTGATCGGCGATTACCGCGAACCGGAAGTCCTGCGTTTCGGCCTGACGCCGCTGTACTTCGGTTATGCCGACGTGTGGGACGCCGTGGACATCCTGAAAGATGTGCTGGACACGCGTGCCTGGGACAAGCCGCAATACCAGCAACGCTCGACCGTGACCTGAACGCCATAGAGCGTGCCCGACCTTGGGGGGCCGGCTACGGCCGGCCTCGCGGATAAAGCAAGGCGGCAACAGACAAGATAACAAGGCAGGAGACAATGAAAAAACCACAAGGATTCGGCCGGATCGCCGAACGCGAACAGGGCCTCAAGCGGCGCTTGACCTCGGGCCAGATGAGCATGATCGCCATCGGCGGGGCGGTGGGCACGGGCCTCTTTCTGGGCAGCAAATTCGCCATCGGTTTTGCCGGACCCAGCGTCATCATCAGCTATGCCATCGGCGGGCTGATCACGCTGCTGCTGATGGGCTGCCTGGCCGAAATGACGGTGGCGCATTCCACGTCCGGGTCGTTCGGCGCCTACGCCGAACACTACATCGGCCCGCTGGCGGGCTTCCTGGTGCGCTACGCGTATTGGTCCTGCGTGGTGCTGGCGGTGGGCACCGAGGTCACGGCGGTGGCCGAATACATGAACTTCTGGTTTCCGGATGTGCCCGGGTGGCTGTGGGTGTGCGTGTTTTCCGGGGCGCTGATCCTGGTCAACGCGATGAGCGTCAAGGCGTTCGGCACCATCGAATACTGGTTTTCCACCATCAAAATCACGGCCATCGTGGCCTTCATCATCCTGGGCGCGTACGTGGTGTGGGGGAATCCGCGTTACGGCGTGGCGCAATACACGGCGCATGGCGGCTTCTTTCCCAACGGGCTGTGGGGCATGTGGATCGCGGTGGTTATTTCCATCTTCAGCTACCTGAGCGTCGAAATGATTGCCGTGGCGGCGGGCGAGGCCGAAGACCCCGAGCGCGCCGTGAAGAAGGCGTTTCGCGCCACCATCGTGCGCCTGGTGGTGTTCTACCTGCTGACGCTGGCGCTGATCCTGGCGATCGTGCCCTGGAACGAAGCGGGCAAGGAAGGCAGCCCCTTCGTGAAAGTGATGCTGGCGCTGAACATCCCCGGCGCCGCGGGCGTCATTAATTTCATCGTGCTGGTGGCGGCGTTATCCGCCATGAACAGCCAGCTGTACATCACCACGCGCATGATGTTCAGCCTGTCGCGCGCCGGTCACGCGCCGTCGTTGTTGGGCCGGTTGACGCGTAGCGGCACGCCGCTGAACGCGTTGCTGCTGTCCACCAGCGGCATCGCCATTGCCGTGGTGCTCAAGGTCATGGTCCCCGACACGGCCTTTACCTTGATGATGGCCATTTCGATGTTTGGCGCGCTGTTCACCTGGATGATGATCTTCATCACGCACTACTTCTTTCGCCGTCGGTGGGCGAGGGAAGGGGGCGGCGCGCTGTCGTTCCGCATGCCCGGCTTTCCGGTGCTGACGTTGTTGGGCGCGGTGGCGATGCTGGCCATCCTGGTCACTACCTACTTCACCAACGTCTTCAAGATGACGCTGGTGTTCGGGGTGCCGTTCCTGGTGATCCTGGCCGTGTTGTACGGGGTGCTGTTCAAGAAGCGCGCCGAATCGGTCGCGCTTCAAGCCCGCGAGCAGCGGGG
>NZ_JBLVOL010000067.1:9328-11710 GCF_053543755.1 Achromobacter semiaridum
GACGGGGGCCTCGGCCACCTGCGTGGCTTCCGCGGGGGCCGCCGTCCGCGCCAAGGGCGAGAACACGCGCAGGCGGTGGCCGTCGGGGTCCAGCGCCACGAAGGTGCGGCCAAAATCCATGTCGGTGGGCGCTTGCAGAATGGGCAGGCCGCGCAGGCTCCATTCACGATGGCGCTGGTTCAGGGCGTCGGGGTCCGCCACGCAGAAAGCCAGTTCAGACGCGCCGCCCCGCCCGGCAGCGGCGGGCTCGACCGTGTAGCGCGACCACAGGCCCAGCTTCAAGCCCGAGTCCAGCACGAACAGGGCAAAGGTGGGCGAATTCTCGACGGGCTGGCGTTGCAGAAGCGCGCTGTAGAACGCGGCGCTGGCCTGGGGTTTTTCAACGTAGAAAAGGACGTAGTTGCTGTCAGTCATGAGGCGCTCCTTGGGGTTGATGCGCTCATGGTAGGCAGGGGTACTGTCAGATTTTGGCAGTAGTGTGCATCAGCAGTCTTGTGAACCGTGCGCCATCGCGCGCCACTCTTTCAAGAGGACGTGGCGGCGCCGCGGATAGCGTTCGCGCGGGGTCAGCGTGGCGATGCGGTCGGTGCGGAAATGACGGAAGTCCTGGCGCAGTTCGCACCAGGCCATGACGATGCGCACGCTATCGAAAAAGCCCAGCGCGAACGGCCAGATGACGCGCGCGGAATCCAGGCCCTTGTCGTCGCGATACGTGATGTGTAGCCGGTGTTCCGCGCGTATTGCCTGGCGGATCAGCGCCACGTCCACCCGGTCGACCACCTTGGCGGCGCTAGGGCCGACCAAGAGCGGAATGGCATCGAGTTCGTCGCGCAGTTCCTGCGGCAGCACGGCGCCGATCTTGGCCAGCGCGTTGCGCGCCGCCATGACCAGCCGTTCATCGGATCGGCCCGCCACCCAGCGCGTGCCCAGCACCAGCGCTTCGATCTCTTCGGTGCTGAACATCAGCGGCGGCAGCATGAACCCGGGCCGCAGCACATAGCCCACGCCGGGCTCGCCTTCAATTTCCGCGCCCTGGCATTGCAGCGTTGCAATATCGCGGTACAGCGTGCGCAGGCTGATGCCCATTTCGCTGGCCAGGCGTTGGCCGCTGACCGGCAGGCGGTGGCGGCGCAGGGTCTGAAGCAGGTCCAGAAGGCGTTCGGTGCGGGACATGAAAAGGGCGCGTGGCGGTAACGGCGTAATGCTGCCACGAAATGGCAGCGGGGGCGCATGTTGCCCGCGCCGCCCGCTCCCGTCCGCGCGATCAGCCGTCGATCAGCCGTCGATCTTCTTGCCGGTGGCCACGTCGATCACCGAGCCGTCTTCCAGGCTGACCCGATAGATCTCGCGCACGACGTTGCCGGCGAAGCCGATTTCCACAATCGACACATCCTTGAACGTGGTGGCGATGCCATCGGGCAGCACGGCGTTGAACTTGTCCGACTCCTGCTTCATGGCGTCCTGCAAACGGCTGTCGTAGCGCGCCATGCTGTAGACCAGCGTGGTGTGCGGGTTGTGAGCGCGCACTTCCTTGCTGTCCTGCATGATGTTGACGCCGCTGACGCCCAACGTCTTGACCAGCTCGCGGCCGGCCTCGCTCATCTTGGCGTAGACCGGGCCGGTCACGCGCGGCAGCGGGCCGTCGCGCAGCGGGGCCAGGGCGGCGGTGGCCACGGTGTTGTAGCGCATCATGTCTTCAAAGCCCTGGCCGCTTTTGACCACGCCCAGGTCCAGCCACCACGGATGCCCGGCGCCCTTGGCGGCTTCGGTCGGGTAGAACGTTTTCAACGTAACGGCCAGCGGCGCGGGCGGCTTGGGCAAGGCTTTGAGCATGCGGGCCGGGGTGGCCGGGTCGGCACTATGGATGTGCACCACGGTCACGTGCGGCAGATTGGGCGTATCGGCCTCGGTCTTCAGGCCCAGGGCCAGCAGGTCTTGCTTGAGCACGCCATTGACCTTGGCGTCCAGCACGGCGTTCACCGATTGCGGCAGGCGATAGACCACGCCGTAGGTGGCCTTGTGGTCGCGGAATTCAGGCTTGTCCAGCGCGCTGTTGTCGATGGCGTCGGCGGCATGCGCGCTAAACGCGGCGGCAAGCGAGGTGGCGAACAGGCCGGCGGCGGCCAGGTGCAATGCACGTTTGATCATGGGGTATCCCTATCGTTGTTGACGTGACCCGCGAGAGTCTTCCGGCAGTGTGGCCCTCGGTGATGTACGGGGTATTGCATCAAGCGAAAGAATTCCGATACCGCGCGCGGTCGTTTCGATAGGTCGAATTTCCCGCTGATCAAGCCAGGAAAGCCGTGCCCACCACAACGATGCCCAGGACCAGGTTCACGCCCACCCAACGACGGATGGCGGCCATGGCCTGGGCGCCCCGGG
>NZ_JBLVOL010000067.1:11731-13977 GCF_053543755.1 Achromobacter semiaridum
CCCGGGGGGGGGCCAGCCGCTTGTACAGCGCAAAGCGGATGTGGCCGAAGATGGCCATCATCACCAGGCCGCCCGTGGCCATCAGCGTCCAGTTCAGCGGCATGAAGAACTTGCCGCCGGTCTGGGCGGCCTGGCTGGCCGCCTGCCCGATCATCGACATCCCCGTCAGCAGGATCAGCACGATCGCTACCAGCACGGCATTCAGGAAAGGCCCCAGCACCGACGCCATCAGCGCCAGGCGCGCCGGGGGTTCCCATTTCGCGGCCGCCGGCCGCAAGAAACAGTGCGCGAACAGCATGCCGCCTACCCACAGGATCACGGCCATCACGTGGATGAATGTCAAGACGCTATAGAACATGGAGTCAGCCCGAGTCGTTATGCGGCCGCGGGGCGCGGCTGGTGTGTGCCGATGATATCTCCCCGCCCGCGTTTCACCCTACTTGACGGAAGCGCAGCCTTTGCAATTAGAATGAGATTGATTTGTATTTGTAATTTAGCGTTCTGGGAGCCCCTCGTGCCTAACCCCGTGCTCGCCTCAGGCGACACCGTCCAATGCTTGTACCGCAGCCACCATGGGTGGCTGCAAAATTGGCTGCGCGCGAAGCTGGGCAACGCCTTCGACGCCGCCGATCTGGCCCAGGACACGTTTGTCCGCGTGCTGCGCCATCGCCACGAACTGGACGCGCTGCGTGAACCGCGCGCCTACCTGACGACCATCGCCAAGCGCCTGATGCTTAACCACCATCGGCGCCGTTCCATTGAAGCCGCGTACCTGGAAGCGCTGGCCTTGATGCCGGAACGGCTGGCGCCGCCGGCCGAACAGCGCCTGATCATCCTGGAAACCCTGCAAGAAATCGACGAAATGCTGGCCGGCCTGCCGCTGCCCGCGCGCCAGGCTTTTCTGATGGCGCAGCTGGAAGACCTTAGCCATGCCGATATCGCACAGCGCCTGAACGTGTCGCTGCGATCGGTGCACCGCTACATCGCCCGGGGGTTCGAGCAATGCATCATGGCGGTGAGTTGAACAGCGCGGGCGGCGAGCTGCCCGCCGTCGAACGCCATGTTGCCCGCGAGGCCGCGCGTTGGTTGCTGCGCCTGAGCTCCGGCCGCGCCACCGACGCCGACGTGCACGCCTGCGACCAATGGCGCGCCAGCAAGGCCGAACACGAACATGCCTGGCAGCGCGCACAGCGCGTCAACGAACGCTTTGGCCTGATCCCGTCCGCGTTGGGCATGGCCACGCTGAACCGACCCGAACTCAAGCCGCGCCGCGCCGCATTGAAAACCCTGGTGGCGTTGATCGTGGCGGGCCCGGTGGGCTGGGCCGCCTGGCGCGCCGACCCGCTGGACTGGACGGCCGACTACCGCAGCGCAGCGGGCCAGCGGCGCGACATCACGCTGGCGGACGGGTCCGCGCTGCAACTGAATACCGCCAGCGCGGTGGACGTGGCGTTTGATGCCACCACCCGCTTGGTGAGATTGCGAGCCGGTGAAATGGCCGTGCATGCAGTGGCCGATGCGCAGCCGGGTGCACGCCCGTTCGTCGTGCGTACCAGCCTGGGCGATATCGTGGCGCCGCCGTCGCGCTTTTGCGTCCGCCAGGATGGCGTGCAATGCCAGGTCAGCGTGCAGGAAGGCCGGGTACGTGTCAGCCGGGCCGGCCGCATGGTCGATATCGCGGCGGGCCAGCAAGGCACGCTGACACAGGTTGACGCTGTTGGCCCCACGCCCGCCGATCCGCATGCCGGCGACTGGACGCGCGGCGTGCTGCATGCCGGCCAGATGCGCCTGGATGCCTTCGCGCGCGAGCTGGGCCGCTATCGGCCGGGCGTGTTGCGTTGCGACCCGGACGTGGCTCATCTGCGCATCTCGGGCGCGTTCCAGCTGGCCGATACCGACGCCGTGCTGGCTGCCTTGCCCGCCACCTTGCCCGTGCAGGTGCGCTACCGCACGTCCTATTGGGTGACCATCGGGCCGCGCGAATCGGCGGCATGATCGCCACCGTTACAAATTACCCGCCGACGCGCTGTCCGGTTCGCCGATCACGCGGGTCATGGTCTGTATAGGCAAACGAATGCCGATACCCGTTGGATCGAAAGGACGACCATGGCTTATCTTCCCGCCGGCCGCGCAAGCGGCTCCCGAACCTTAGTGGATGCGCCGACGCGCCAGACGCGCCTGAGCCACGCCGTGCACGCCGCGCTGGCGCTGGCCGCCGTTGCCGCCGCGATGCCGCCCCTGGCCGC
>NZ_JBLVOL010000068.1:0-7805 GCF_053543755.1 Achromobacter semiaridum
GACCTGAATCACAGTGCATCGCATCAAGCGCCCACACTTATCGGTTGTTTAATTGTTAAAGAGCGGTACTGCAAATTCGGTACTACAAACTACTTACTGCCACCTGCTGATCCTGCCAGCGCTGCGCGGCTTTCGCTTTGCGTCGCTTGCTGTTTTCAGCAGCAGAGAGGCGAGATTATGAAGAAGTTTTTATCGCTTGTCAAGTCAGCTTCGTTCGCTTTCGCGCCACCGCTTTCTTGCCCGCGACCTCTTCAGGTCCGCTCTCTTTAGCAGCTATCGAAACATCAGAACCACCCATCGGGTAAACCCTAAGTTTTCGGCAACTGCCAAGCCTGAAACTATAACACGACTTTTGCAGATTATGCAACCGGCTCTTGCCTAATTTGCATCCTATCTTGCAACCCCGCCACCGGCTTTCGCTAGCGGCGACCCTGAAAACCAGAGGCCGGGCACTGCTCAGATGACTTGCGATATCGATCCGGGTAAACCCTTACTCGTCATCACCAGCCAAGCCCAAGACTATAGCACGATTTTTGCAGAAAGTGCAACTGGCTTTTGCCTGATTTGCACCGATCCTTGCAATCCCGCTTGGCGGCCATCGCTGGCTACTTGGCGGCAGGCCGAAGCCCGTCGTACTGCTTGGCTTCGCGGTTCAAAGTGTCTGAACTGCGAAGGAGCGAGACTATAGCATATGTTTTGGGCTTGTCATGACGGCGCCTCAAATATCGAGTTAGCCCTTGCACTCGGTCGAGCGCCGACCATCCCTCTCTCTATATAGGGGCCATGGCTCGCCGCCCCAGCCCTCTATATATAGAGATGAAGCGCGGGCGGGCTTATAGCCGAAAAACGTCTACCAGCGCAGATAGTCCACATTGCGCAGACGCGCCAGATCTCGGTGTACGGTCGTCTCATGAACCAGCCAGTCCGGCACACCGACGTCTTCCATGATGCGCGGGTCCATGTCGGCGGCGAGCTTGCGCACGCGCGATTGCATGCGCCATAGTTGGAACGCCGCCCACAGCAGGGACAGCAACCCGGCGCCGGCAGGCAAGCTTGGTTGCCCGCCGCACGCGGCAGCCTGGAGTGACGGTGAAGCGGGTGTAAGTTGGGCAGACATGACCGTCTCCTTATTGCGTATGACGATTCGGTAAGCGTAGCCGCCCAAAGCCCGGGTGAAAATCCAATTGTTTTCCGCATATTGGTCAGTTACGCTAACCAAATCTTTGAGCCCGGATATTTCGCAATGCGCCTCCCGCTGAACACCCTGCCCGCTTTCAGGGCCGTCGCCGAATTGCAGAACCTGCGGGCCGCTGCCGAGCGCCTGCATTTGACGCATAGCGCGGTCAGCCAGCAGATCAAGGGGTTGGAAGAACAGCTGGGTTTCGCGCTGTTCGAACGCAGCGGACGCGGCATTGTCTTGAATAGCGCCGGCGCGGCGTTGCTGTGCAGCGTGCAAAGCGCGCTGGCGCTGCTGGACGAAGGCGTCATGGCGGCCGCCGCATCGGCTACCGGTAGTGAACAACGGCTGCGCGTGTCGGTACTGCCGTCATTCGCGCAGCGTTGGCTATTGCCGCGCATGGCGCGTTGGCGTGTGCGCCATCCGGGCGTGTCGCTTGAGATCGAGACGTCCCAGCAGGTGGTCGATCTGGTCCGGGACGGGTTTCATGCGGCCCTGCGATTTGGCCGCGGACCATGGGCGGGCGTGGAGTCCGAACCGTTGTTCGACATGCCGTTGCCCTTGATCGCCTTGGCGTCGCCAGAAACCGCCGCCTCGCTGGAAGACGACACGGCTGCAACACTGGCCCGCCAGCCGCTGCTGGGTGAGCGCGAAATGTGGCAACACTGGTTCAACGCGGCGGGTCTGCGCACTCTGGTTACGCCCGTCGCCACGTTCAACGACGCCGGCATGATGTTGCAGGCCGCCGAACAAGGGCTGGGCATCACCCTTGGCCGCGAGCTACTCGCGGCAGATGCGCTTTGCGCGGGACGGCTCGTGCGCGTGTCGCCCATGCGTGTGCACTATGAGCAGGCGCAGACCTACCACTTGGTTTATCCGCCAAGCCTGCGCGAGTGGGCGCCGCTTGTCGCGTTGAAACAGTGGCTGCACGAAGAGCTGGAGTTGTCCCGCTGCGCGCTGGTTACGCCTTCGGCCGACACGGACACGGGCATGGGCATGGGCACGGACGCGGGGCCAGCCCACCGGTGACGCCGGCTTAAGCGGCTTTACGAGTCGCCGGCTTGTCAGCCCGCATCGAGTCCGTTTCGTTGAAACGCTGATGCCACGAGAATGCCTCTTCCAGCAGATGCGGGGTTTGGCCGCCGCGCTGGCACGCGCGATCAAAATAATCCTGCAGCGCCGCACGGTAGGACGGGTGCACGCAATTCTGAATAATGGCGTGGGCGCGTTCACGTGGCGCCAAGCCGCGCAGGTCGGCCAGGCCGCATTCCGTCACCAGCACGTCTACATCGTGCTCGGTATGGTCCACATGCGACACCATGGGCACAACGCTTGAGATATCACCGCCCTTGGCCATCGACTTGGACACGAAGATGGCCAAATGCGCATTGCGCGCGAAGTCGCCCGAGCCTCCGATGCCGTTCATCATGTGCGTACCGCCGACGTGGGTCGAATTCACATTGCCGTAGATGTCGAATTCCAATGCCGTATTGATGGCGATAATGCCCAGCCGACGAACGACTTCGGGCGCATTGCTGATTTCTTGCGGGCGCAGCACGATGCGTTCGCGATAATGCTCCAGGTTTGCCAGGATCTTGTCGTACACCGGCTTGGACACAGTAATGGACGAGGCCGACGCAAACGCCAGCTTGCCCTGATCCAGCAATTGAATGGCGCTGTCCTGCAGCACTTCCGAGTACATCGTCAGCGCCTCGAAGTCCGAGGATTCAAACCCGTGCAGCACGGCATTGGCGATGGTGCCGATGCCGGCCTGCAACGGCAATAACGCGTTGGTCAGCCGGCCGGCGTCCACTTCCCCGCGCAGAAACGTATTGATATGGCCGGCGATGGCATTGGTTTCGTCGTCGGGCGGCAAGGCGTTGGATGGGCTGTCCGGCTCGTGCGTAATCACGATCGCGGCGATCTTGTCCGGGTCCACCTGGATAAACGGCTGGCCGATACGTTGGTCGGGCCTCACCAGGCCGATGGGCTGGCGCGCGGGGCGATCGGCGGGCACGTAAATGTCGTGCAGCCCTTCAATGGCAGCGGGGATCCCCAGGTTCAATTCGATGATGATGTGGTCGGCCTGCTGCGCAAACGACGCCGAATTGCCCACCGACATCGTCGGCACGATTGCGCCCGTTTCGGTAATGGCAGCCGCTTCGATAATCGCCACGTCGATCGGGCCGATATGGCCGGCACGCAACTGCTCCACCGTTTCGGACAGATGTTGATCGATGAAGGCAATATCGCCCTGGTTGATCTTGCGCCGCAACGTGGTGTCGACCTGGAACGGCATGCGACGCGACAACACGTTCGCCTGGGCCAGCATCTTGTCGGTGTCATGACCCAGCGACGCACCGGTGACCAAGGTAATCGACAGCCGCTCGCGTTCGGCACGGCTGGCTAGCGCGGCCGGCACGGATTTACAGTCGCCCGCGCGCGTAAAACCGCTCATTCCGACGGTCATGCCGTCCTTGATCAGCAATGCCGCCTGGTCGGCGGACGTGATCCTGGCGAGCAACGCGGGATGGCGAATACGGTCGGAATGCATGGTGTCTCCACATTTAAAGGCCAACGGCTTGCGGCCGGACGCAATCATGACGGCATGGCGCGTCCGGGCGCCGTCTGACGCGGCGTTTCCCGATATCCCGGCACAGGCACACGAAATCACCGCTGCCCGGGACGAATTTTCCGCAGTATAGGAAGGCGCGCTTAAATCTCGTAATGACTTAAAATCATTCAAATCAGTCGTTTTTTTCATCGTTTGAAGAGTCATTGCGCACGCAAGCGCACCGGGAGCCTGCCGCCATGGACGTGCGCGCATTGCGGTATTTCGTTGAAACGGTCAGGCACGCCAGCTTCACGCAAGCGGCCAAGGCGTTGTTCGTGACGCAATCCACGGTCAGCAAAATGATCCGCCAGCTGGAGGAAGAAGCCGGCACGCCGCTGCTGATTCGCGATGGGCACACCGCCCGGCCCACCGATACCGGGCGCGTGATGTATTTGCGCGGCTTGCAGGTGCTGGAGACCATGCGCCAACTCACCGAAGAGCTGCGCCAGACCGCCGACGTGCGGCGGGGCGCGCTGGAAGTGGGTATTCCGCCCATGATCAATCTGTTGTTCACGCCGGTGGTCAAGCGGTTTCGAGAACTGCATCCCGGCATCCATCTGACCTTGCGGGAGGGCACCGGCCAAGCCGTCGAGGGGCTGGTCGCCAGCGGGGAACTCGAGGTAGGCGCCACCATTCTGCCAATCGCGCCAGACAGTGGGCTGGCCGCCCAGCCTTTCGGCAGCTACCCGATCTGGGTAATCGGGCCGCCAGATGCGCCCTGGGCGGGAAAGACGTCGTTGCCCCTTAGCGCCCTGCGGGACGGGCGGCTGCTGATCCCCACCGACGACTTCGCCATCACCCGCCGGTTGCGCCAGGCGTTTGCCGACGCGGGTTTTCAGCCCAGCATCGCGGCCCAAAGCGCGCACTGGGACTTTTTGGTGGCGATGGCGTCAGCCGGACTGGGCGTGGCGCTGCTGCCTGAACCGCTGATGCAGCGCATCAAAACGCGGGGGCTCAGCACTGCCAAGCTGGCCAAGTCCGGCATGCAATGGGAAGTGGGCCATATCTGGTTGCGTTCCGGCTACCTGTCATTCGCCGCGCGCGCCTGGCTTGAAGTCTGCGACGCCGTCCTGGGCAAGCCCAAAAAGACTGTCGCAAGGGGTCTGGCGCCGCGCGCCGATTGAATCCAAACGTTGGCCTGGTAAACAGGATTTGCGAAGGCACCGGATCAAGCGGCGCCGCCCCGCCCTTCCCGACGGCATCTGCCCCTGTTTATCCGGCCCGGGTAAGCCCGGCTTACCGTCCCACAAGAGGATTTCTGAACCGGGGACACAGCACTATTTTTGTTGCAACGGTGGGGCCCGCGGCTTGTTATGCTGCCGCCTCGACGCGAGTGATTCGCCCCCGGAATATGACCCCCATCCCCTGCCCTTTTTTCCCCAGCCTGCGCCAATGGCGCATGCCCCGGTTCGCCGCTTTCTTCGCCGCGATACTGCTGTCGCTGTCCTTGATGCCCGCCTTTGCGGCGCCGCCCCCCAACCCCACTGAAACCGAAGCGGTGCTGGCTGCGGCTCGCAAGCAGATCGACGAGATCCGCAAGCGCTTTACCGACGAGACCGACGACGCCGCCCTGGTCAAGCAACGCGGCGACGCACTGGACATCCAGTCCAAGGCCGACGCGGCCACCGAAGCGCTGACCCCGCAGCTGGCCAGCGTAACCGCTAGGTTGAGCGAATTGGGCGCACCGCCCGACGGCGCGAAAGAAGCGCCAGACGTGGCGGCCCAGCGCGCGCAATTGGAAAAGAACAGCCGCGCCCTGGACGCACAATTGAAGCTGGCACGGCTGCTGTCCGTGGACGCCGGCCAAACCGCTGAACAGATTTCCGCGCAGCGGCGCACCCAGTTCCAGGCGCGCATGGGCGAGCGACGCGATTCTTTTCTGTCGGGCCAGTTCTGGACGGAATTCCGTTCGGAATTCCCGCGCGACCTGGAACGCCTGGAAGCTTTGGGCGACGACCTGTCCACCGCCGTGGGGCAGACGCCGAAATGGGGCTGGCTGCTGCTGATTGCCATGGCGGCGTTGGTGATCGCACTGCGAATCTGGATCGGCCGCCTGATCCTCAAGCTGACCGCGACGCGCGTGCCGCCGGGCCGCCTGCGTCGCTCGTTCCTGGCCGTGGCGCAGGTGATGCTGTCGGTGGCAACGCCTGGCGTTATCGCCCTGCTGATCCATACCGGCCTGGACTGGAATTCGCAGCTGTCCGACAACACGGCCTCGCTGTTGGCGACGCTGGTGGCCACGGTCTGTTTCGGCGGCTACGTGTCGGGGCTGGGCAATGCGCTGCTGTCGCGCAACCGGCCGTCGTGGCGCCTGCCGCCCATCAACGACCTGGTGGCCGCGCGCCTGCATTGGCTGCCCAACCTGCTGGGCACCCTGGTTGTCATGATCTGGCTGGCTGAACGCCTGCCCGTTCTGCTTAACGCCAGCCTGACCACGACGATCACGCTGACCGGTATCGTGGCCGTGCTGATCATGGCAACCATGAGCACCGTGCTGGCCATCGGCCGGCGCTTGCGGCGCAAGATCGTTCAGGAAAGCGAAGCGCCCGCGCCATTCTGGGTGTCGCTATTGCTGGGCGCGGTGTGGGCTGTGCTGATCCTGGGCATGGCCAGCTTGCTGGCGGGCTACGTGGCCTTCGGCGCGTTCCTGGCCAAACAAGTGCTGTGGGTGCTGATCGTGATGGCGTCCGCCTACCTGTTGTCAACGCTGATCGAAGACGGCTTCAGCACACTGCTGGGCACATCGCATCGGGAAGGCGAGCGCGAAGGTCCCAGCCTGCGCGACCAGGCGGCCGTATTGCTGTCCGGCGTGGGCCGCGTGGTGGTGGGTCTGCTTGCCATCATTCTGCTGCTGGCGCCGTTTGGCGAAGGGCCGATGGACCTGCTCCAGCGCTTTGACCAGCTGCGCAAGGGCCTGGCGATTGGGGAAGCGCAGATCCGGCCGGGCGCCGTATTACAGGCCCTTTTGGTGCTGGCCTTGTCACTGCTTAGCGTCAAGGTGCTTAAGCGTTGGCTGTCGAACCGATATCTGCCCACCACCGAACTGGACCCGGGCATGCAGCTGTCGGCAGCCACCTTGTTCGGCTACGCGGGCTTTGTGATTTCTTTCGCCCTGTCGCTATCCGCCGCCGGCATCGGCCTGGAACGGGTGGCGTGGATTGCCAGCGCACTGTCGGTGGGTATCGGTTTTGGCCTGCAAGCCGTGGTGCAGAACTTTGTGTCCGGCCTGATCCTGCTGGCCGAACGACCGGTCAAGGTGGGCGACTGGGTATCGCTGGGCGGCGTCGAGGGCGACATCCTGCGCATCAACGTGCGTGCCACCGAAATCCAGATGGGCGACCGGTCCACCGTGATCGTTCCAAACTCGGAATTCGTGACCAAGACGGTGCGCAACGTGACGCGCTCCAATCCGCTTGGCTTGGTGCAGATCAAGCTGCCGCTGCCGCTGTCGACGGACGCCGAAGCGGTGCGCGAACTGATGCTGCAAGCCTTTGCCGACCACGAAGACGTGCTGGACACCCCGGCTCCCAATGTGTTTTTGGACGGCCTGGAAAACGGCCATCTGATCTTTAACGCCAAGGGCTATGTATCGTCGCCGCGCGCGGCCTACGGCGTGCGCAGCGCCCTGTTGTTCACCGTCCTCAAGCGTCTGCACGACGCGGGCCTGGAGGTTTCGTCGCCGCCCACCATGCTGTTGGCATCCGCCCCCCCTGGCCCGCCGAACCCGCCCGAACCCACCGCGGCCGTCGCGCCTCCGCCCTCGGCGTAGGCGCCAGCCGGTTCATCGCGCTACGCCCCGCTTCAAGCCGGTCATCCCGATTCATCCTGGCGAATACAGGTCGGCGAAGCGCTGGCGTTCCAAGCGCGGATTGCGCAGCGGCGGCGAGGCCAGCGCGGTGGTCTGCGCGGCTTGCACCGGCACTGCTTGCAAGGCGGCGGTGGTTGCAAGCGGGCGCAATTGCGCCTGGGATTGCACGGGTGCGGCGGGCGAACCCGCGGCGGGCGAACCCGCGG
>NZ_JBLVOL010000069.1:0-6249 GCF_053543755.1 Achromobacter semiaridum
GCCACGGCCGGTGCCGCGGGCGCCGCCGCCAAAAGCGGCGCATCGCGCTGGCTTGGCCCCATCGCCGGCATCGCCGCCGGCCTGGGTATCGCCGCCTTGTTGTCCAGCATGGGCCTGTCGGGCGCGTTCGCCGAATTCCTCGGTTCCGCCCTGCTGATCGCCGCTGTCGTGTTCGCCGTCATGTTCATCATCCGCCGCCTGCGTGGCGCCGGTCCGCGTACGGCAACGCAAGGCGCGTTCAATGGCGCCAACAACGCACCCGGCCAGCAACAGCAGCCCATGTGGCGCGAAGCGCTCAAGCCGACCGCCGCCGCCGCTCCGGCCGCTGCCGCGGCTGCCCCCGTGGCGCCTCCGGCCGTGCTGCCCAAGGCCGGCGAGGACAACAACTGGTTTGTGCCGGGTGATTTCGACACCCCCGCCTTCCTGAAGCAGGCCAAGGAGCAGTTCGTGCGCATCCAGGCCGTGTGGGACAGCGGCAGCACCGATGGCCTGCGCGACTTCCTGACCGATGACCTGATCACCGAGCTCAAGCCGCAACTGGCCGAGCGCGGCGCGGCGCCCAACAAGACCGAAGTGGTCCTGTTGAACGCCGAAATGCTGGGTATCGAAACCGTGTCCGACGGCCACCTGGCCAGCGTGCGCTTCTCCGGCATGCTGCGCGAGGCCCCGGGCGCCGAAGCCTTCCGCTTCGAAGAAGTCTGGAACCTGTTCAAGCCCGCCAATGGCGGCTGGCTCTTGGCCGGCATTCAACAGATCCCCGTGGATCTGGCCAGCTAAACGCTGTTTGATCGGGGCTGACGCTGTCCTCCGTTGCCGGATGCCTCAGGGCATCCACTTGAACCGGCCCTAGAAGGGCCGGTTTTTCCTTGTCCCGTTGTACTAAACGCGGTCCCATCTAACCCGTTACACTCCCGATTTAGCCACTAATCCCGCAACCCCGACCCACCGGCGTTGCACACCGTCATGCTGCCCTTTTCCTTTCTGCCCACGCCCTCTCGAATGGCTGTCAGTGCGCTCAACGCCCTGTTGAGGCGCGAGGAATGGGCGCGCGAGCGCCTGGCGCGGCATGCCGGCAAGACGGTGCGCTTTGCGCTGGGTGGCTTCACATTGGGGCTGACGATCGATAGCGAAGGGCTGGCCGCCCAGGCCGACCCGGCGGTGGTGCCGGATGTGACGTTGACCGTCGCGCCCGAAAAGCTGCCCCTGCCGCACCTGGGCGCTGATCGTGAAACGCCCGATTTCGCGCAGGCCACGCATATCTCCGGCGACGCCGCGCTGGCCCAGGTCGTAGCCGACCTTGCCAAGCAGCTGCGCTTCGATCCCGAAGACGCCCTGGCCCGCGTGGTGGGCGATATCGCCGCCCTGCGCATCGTGGGCGGCGCCCGCTCGGCAGCCGATGGCGCGCGCAACGCCGGCAAGCGCCTGGCGGAAAACGTGTCCGAATACCTGGCTGAAGAAAGCGGCGTGCTGGTGGGCCGCCCGGCGCTGGAGCAATGGCGCCTGGATCTTGCCGAACTGACCGCAAGCGCCGACGCGTTGGCGCGTTCGGCCACCGCCCTGCAAACCCGTCTGGCGTCCGCCAGCGCAAAGCGGGGCGCCTGATATATGTTCCCCCTGCTGCGCCTTATTCGCATCATCGTCGTATCGCTGCGTTATGGCCTGGACGAACTGGTCCTGTCCAGCCTGAATCATCCGCTGGCCACGTGCCTGCTGCGCGTCATTCGCCTGGGCACCCGCCCGCGTCAGCCGCGTGGGCAGCGCCTGCGGCTGGCGCTGGAATCCCTGGGGCCCATCTTCGTCAAGTTCGGCCAGGTGTTGTCCACCCGCCGCGACCTGATCCCCGCTGATATCGCCAACGAACTGGCCCTGCTGCAAGACCGCGTGCCGCCGTTCCCGTCCGCCCAGGCCGCCGCCTGCATCGAGGCCGCGCTGGGCGCGCCGCCTGAAAAGCTGTTCGCGCAGTTCGACGTGGACCCGGTCGCATCCGCGTCCATCGCGCAGGTGCACTTTGCCGTGCTGCACGACGGCCGCGAAGTGGCCGTGAAAGTGCTGCGCCCGGGCATGCTGGGCATCATCGAAAAAGACCTGTCGCTGCTCAAGATCGTGGCGCGCATCATCGAGCGCCTGGGCGCCGACGGCCGCCGCCTGAAGCCGCGCGAAGTCGTGGCCGAGTTCGACAAGTACCTGCACGACGAACTGGACCTGGTGCGCGAAGCGTCCAATTGCAGTCAGCTGCGCCGCAATTTCGGCCCGGAATCGGGCCGGGGCGACATGCTTATCGTCCCAGAAGTGATCTGGGAATACACGGCGTCCACCGTGTTCACCATGCAGCGCATGTACGGCATGCCGGTGGGCCAGGTGGAACGCATGCGCGAGGCCGGGATCGACATCCCGACCCTGGCGCGCACCGGCGTGGAAATCTTCTTCACGCAGGTCTTCACCGACGGCTTTTTCCACGCCGACATGCACCCGGGCAACATCTACGTGTCGGACCGCCCCGACACGCTGGGCAGCTATATCGCGCTGGACTTCGGCATCGTCGGGTCGCTGTCAGAATTCGACAAGAACTATCTGGCGCAGAATTTCCTGGCCTTCTTCCACCGCGATTACCGCCGCGTGGCGCAGTTGCACATCGAGTCCGGCTGGGTGCCGGCCGACACGCGCGAAGAAGAACTTGAAGGCGCCGTGCGCGCCGTCTGCGAACCGTACTTTGACCGGCCGCTGTCCGAGATCTCGCTGGGGCAGGTTCTGCTCCGCCTGTTCCAGACGTCGCGCCGGTTCAATGTCGAGATCCAACCGCAGCTGGTGCTGCTGCAAAAGACGTTGCTGAACGTCGAGGGACTGGGCCGCCAGCTTGATCCCGACCTGGATCTCTGGAAGACCGCCAAGCCCTATCTGGAACGTTGGATGCGCCAGCGTGTCGGATTCAAGGGGCTGCGTCAAAGCCTGGAAAAAGAAGCCGTGCAGTGGTCGCAAATGCTGCCCGCTTTGCCCAGGCTGGTCCATGACCACCTGAGCCGCCCGAACGTCTCGCCCGCGCTGCTGGCCGAGATGATTCACCTGCGGCGCGCCCAGGAACAGAACAACCGGCTGGTTGCAGCGCTGGTTGGGGTGTTGGCTCTTGCGATCGGGGTCGCAATCTGGGCCTTGACCCGATAGGCGGCGCGATGGTCTAGACGAACTCTGTCATGTTTCATTCATGAAACGGTCATCATAGCTTCGCGGGAAACGGCGAAAAATAGCGCTGCGGTGGATGAAAGCAGCGTCAGTCGCCGGAACGACGCGCGCGCCATTCATTAATTTCTATCGCCCCACAAGCGGGACGAATACAAGGGCAGACCCATGCTTTATCCTGAACTCTTCAAGACCATGGAAGCCGTGCGCTGGAACATGGCGCACGACATCCCCTGGGGAGATTTCGATCGCAGCAAGCTCTCGGACGAGCAAGCGCAGACGATCAAGATGAACGCCATCACCGAATGGGCGGCGCTGCCCGCCACGGAGATGTTCCTGCGGGATAACCGCGGGGACAGCGACTTCTGCGCATTCATGTCGGTGTGGTTCTTTGAAGAGCAAAAGCACTCGTTGGTGTTGATCGAATACCTGCGCCGCTTCCGGCCCGACCTGGTGCCCACGGAAGAAGAGCTGCACAACGTGCGCTTTGAATTCGACGCCGCGCCCGAGCTGGAAACGCTGATGCTGCATTTCTGCGGCGAAATCCGCTTGAACCACTGGTATCGCCGTGCCGCCGAATGGCACACCGAGCCCGTCATCAAGGCCATCTACAAGACCGTGGCGCAGGACGAAGCCCGCCATGCCGGCGCGTACCTGCAATACATGCGCCGCGCGCTGCATGACCGTGGCCAGGACACCAGCGAACAAGCTCGCCTGGCGTTCTCGAAGATCGGCGTGCTGATGGCGTCGGCCGGCCGCACGCAGCAGGCGCTGCACCCGACCAACCTGCACGTCAACAAAGACCTGTTCCCCAACGACACGGTGCAATCGCGCCTGCCGGAGCCGGGCTGGCTTGAGCACTGGCTGGACACGCAGATCCGCTTTGACGGCATCTGGGAACAGAAGGTAGCCAGCCGCATTCTGCACATCCTGTCCAAGCTGATGGATCGCAGCTTTGAAACGGTGAAGGACCTGAACCGCTACCGCAAGGAAATGACCGCGCTGGTCGTGCCGAAGGAAAAGCAGATCATCCTGGGTGGCGCCTGAACGTCACTTTCGGGCGGTGGATGCGCGGATATAATCGCCGCATGTCCGCCGCCCGTTTTGAATCCAAAGTCCTGTCTCGCGACGAATGCGTCGCCGCCGTTGCCGCCGGCCGCCTGCCGCGGCCGCTGGTGTTCACCAACGGGGTCTTCGACATCCTGCATCGTGGCCATGCCACATATCTGGACCAGGCCGCGCAGTTGGGCGCGACCTTGGTGGTGGCCGTGAACACCGATGAATCGGTGCGCCGCCTGGGCAAGGGTGCCGAGCGCCCGCTGAACCGCATGGAAGACCGCGCCGCGCTGCTGGCCGCGCTGGGCTGCGTGACCGTGGTCACGTCGTTTCACGAAGACACGCCCGAAGCGCTGATCGGCCAGATCAAGCCCGACCTGATCGTCAAGGGCGGCGACTACGACATGGAAACGTTGCCCGAAACGGCGCTGGTAAAAAGCTGGGGCGGTCGCGCCGTGGCCATTCCGTTCGAATTTCAGCGGTCCACGACGGCGCTGGTGAAGAAGATCCAGGGCGGTTGAGGCCGAGGGGCGTGGAGCCTGCGCAGGGCATGAAAAAAGGCGGCTTGTGCAAGCCGCCTTTTTTGTCCGTAGCCCGTAGCCCGTAGCCCATCCCATCGCATCCAAGCCCGATCCCCAGCCCGATCCCCAGCCTCAGCGCGGTTCCCGCAGCAGCCTGTTGATGGCTTCCAGATCCGTTTCCGCCAGAATGCCGCTGGTGGCCTTCAGCCGCAGCCCCGACAGCACCGTGCTGTAGCGGGCCAGCGCCAGATCGCGCTGCGTCGCGTACAACTGCTGCTGCGCATTGAGCACGTCCAGGTTGATTCGCACGCCGACTTCGTAGCCGGTGCGGTTGGCCTCGACGGCGGCGCGGCTGGATTTTTCACCGGCTTCCAGCGCTTGAATGCGAGCCAACCCGCTGGTGACACCCGTGTAGTACTGGCGCGCGGCCTGGATGGCTTGGCGGCGTGCGGTTTCGAAGTCGTGGCGGGCCTTTTGTTCCAGCTGCACCTTCTCGGTGACCTGGGACGATACGCCGCCGCCGGAATACAGCGGAATGGACAGCACGACGCCCACCGTGTTGTCGATGGGCTTGCCCGGCGCCGCGTTGCGCATGACGGCGTCGCTGGCGCTGCCGCTGGTGGCCCGCAGGTTCAAGGTGGGATAGTGGCCGCTCTTGGCGATCTGGATTTCGCGGCCGGCGATGCGGGTCAGCAACTGCGCGCGCAGCACCTCCAGGCTGGACGATTCAGCCTGAGTGCTCCAGTCGTTGACGCGGGCGGGCTGGGGCGACGGCAATTGCACGCCGTAGGGCAGTTCGGCCAGCGCGCCCGGCGCTGTGCCGATGATCTTGGCCAATTCATCGCGGCGCACGTCCAGGTCGTTCTGCAAGCGCAGTTCCTGCGCGACCACCAAGTCGTAGCGCGCCTGCGCTTCATAGGTGTCGGTAACCGTGGAATTGCCCAGCTCGAAATTGCGCTTGGCCGATTCCAGCTGACCCGCCACGGCCGCTTTCTCGGCCTCGGTCGCGGTCAGCGCGTCTTGCGCGTACAGCACGTTGAAGTAGGCATCCGCCACGCGCAGCAGCAGGTCTTGATAGGCTTGCTGCAACTGGACTTCGACATCGGCCACGATCAGCTTGGACTGCTCGTAGTTTTGCCACCGGCCCCAATCGAACAGCGGCTGCGTCAGCGCCAGGTCCCAGACGCCGCGCCCGCCACTGTAGGCCACGCCCAGGCCGCGCGTGCTGCGCGTTTCCTGGTATGCGCCGCCGGCTTCGGCCGAAATAAGCGGCATCAGCAGCGAGCGGGCTTGCGGTTCTTTTTCCAGCCCGGCGCGATAGTTGGCGCGGGCGGCGGCATAGGTGGGGTCATTGCCCAGGGCGGCTTGCCAGACCTGGATCAGGTTCTGCGCAAATGCGGGCAACGGGCCGACGCTTGCGGCGGCGGTAAAAACCAGTAAAGCCGTAAGCAATCGGACGCGCATGATTTTCAACGATACGCCGGGGCCCCCCCAGGGT
>NZ_JBLVOL010000069.1:6269-7134 GCF_053543755.1 Achromobacter semiaridum
GGCCCCGAAGCGGGGCGGGCACGGGGCGGCGGGGATAGGGTTTAGAACTTGAACTGGGATACCGCGACACCGCGCAGCGGCTTGATCACGGTTTCAAACAGGTTCACCGTTTCAAAGCTGGCGGCGGTAGTGCGGGTGATGCGACAGGCCGTCATGACGGGGGCCTGGCCCACGATCACGACCAGACGGCCACCCACGCGCAGCTGGTACTTGAGCGCGTCCGGCACGACGGGCACCGAACCCGTGACCAGGATCGCGTCGTATTCGGTCGAGCCCCAGCCGTTGCGGGCGTCGCCGGTTTCAACCTTGACGTTGGTGACGTTGTTCATTTGCAGGTTTTGCTGCGCGAACGTCACCAGGCGGCTGTCGATTTCAACCGAGGTCACCTGTTGGGCCAGATAGCCCAGCAGCGCGGCCTGGTAGCCCGAACCGGTGCCGATTTCCAGCACGCAGTCGGATTTGGTCAATTGCAGGTCTTGCGCCAGACGCGCTTCAACCTTGGGGGCGAGCATGGTCTGGCGGGTGTTGACCGCATTGATTTCAAGGGGCAGTTCCAGGTCGGAAAACGCCAAGGCGCGCAGGGCCGGCGGAACAAATTGTTCGCGGCGCACATCGAACAGCGCTTGCAGCACGTTGGCGTCCAGGACGTCCCACGGGCGGATCTGCTGTTCCACCATATTGAAGCGGGCTTGTTCTACGTCGGGCAGGGTCGAAGCGTTCATGACGGTCAGGAAAAAACAGAGGAATCAGGCGGCCATTGTACCGATTCGTAGCGTCCTGTGACGGCGCCCGGGCCAAGCAGGCGTTTCAGGCCGGGCGACCATGCCGGAAACGAGCGCGGCGCGTCGAAAAGCGCCGCGATATT
>NZ_JBLVOL010000069.1:7158-19296 GCF_053543755.1 Achromobacter semiaridum
CCCGCCCCGATATTCCGCAACCCCCGCTTGCAGGGTGGGGCGCCGGGCCTGCTACCACCAGGCGTGAAAGTGGTGGACCGGCCCGTGGCCCGATCCTACCGACAGCCGTTCGGCATGGCGGATGGCTTCCGTCAGGTAGGCCTTGGCGCGGCGTGCGGCCTCTGGTACGTCCCCGATTTGGGGCAGCAAGGCCGCCAGCGCGGCCGACAAGGTGCAGCCCGTGCCGTGGGTGTTGGCGGTGTCGATGCGGTGGCCGGGCAGTTCGATCATGCGGTCGCCGTCGTGCAGCAGGTCGATGGTTTCGTTGCCGGGCAGGTGGCCGCCCTTGACCAGCACCCAGCGTTCGCCGGAGTGCGCCAGCTTGTTGCGCAGGCGTTCGGCCACGCGCCGCATTTCCTTGACGGTTTCCACCGGCCGTTCTTCCAGCAGCACACCGGCTTCGGGCAGGTTGGGCGTCAGCATCGTGCACTGCGGCAGCAGCGCCTCGCGCATGGCGCCCACGGCATCGTTCTCCAGCAGCAGGTCGCCGCTTTTTGCGACCATGACCGGGTCCAGCACCACGTGCGCCGGAGTCCACTTGGCCAGCTTTTCGGCCACCATTTCAATCACCGGATACTGGCCCAGCATGCCGATCTTGACGGCGTCGATGCGCACGTCGGTGAACAGCGTGTCGATCTGCAAGCCCACGAAGGCAGGCGGCACGGCCGAAATGCCGGTAACGCCCTGGGTGTTCTGCGCCGTCAACGCCGCGATGACGGCGCAACCGTACGCGCCCAGCGCGCTCATGGCCTTCACGTCGGCCAGGATGCCGGCCCCGCCGGAGGGGTCGACGCCCGCGATGGTCAACGCGTTGGGAATGGGACGGGCGTTGCCGTCCTGTTGGCGCGAGCTCATTTCTGCGCGCCCGGGCCGCCGGTGATCAGCCCTTCAGTGGGCGAGCTGGGAGCGCCGCTGTACAGCTTCTTGGGCATGCGGCCGGCCAGGAAGGCCTCGCGGCCGGCTTCCACGCCCTTCTTCATGGCGCTGGCCATCAGGATCGGGTCGCGCGCGGCGGCGATGGCGGTGTTCATCAGCACGGCGTCGCAGCCCAGTTCCATGGCGATGGCGGCATCCGAGGCGGTGCCCACGCCGGCGTCCACCACGACCGGCACGCGGGCCTGGTCGATGATCAGGCGCAGGTTCCAGGGGTTCAGGATGCCCATGCCCGAGCCGATCAGGGATGCCAGCGGCATTACCGCCACGGCGCCCATGTCTTCCAGCATGCGGCACTGGATGGGGTCGTCGGTGCAATAGACCATGACCTTGAAGCCGTCGTCGACCAGCGTCTTGGTGGCCTTCAGGGTTTCGGGCATGTTGGGGAACAGCGTGTGCGGGTCGCCCAGCACTTCCAGCTTGACCAGGTCATGGCCGTCCAGCAGCTCGCGCGCCAGGCGCAGCGTGCGCACGGCGTCGTCGGCGCTGTAGCAGCCGGCCGTGTTGGGCAGAAGCGTGAATTTTGACGGCGGGACGTAGTCCAGCAGGTTCGGTTCACCGGCGTTCTGGCCGATGTTGGTGCGGCGGATGGCGACGGTGACGATTTCCGTGCCGCTGGCGTCCAGCGCCGCGCGGGTCTGCTCGAAGTCCTTGTACTTGCCGGTGCCGACGAGCAGGCGCGACGAATAGGCGCGCCCGGCGATGGTGAGAGTGTCTTGTGTGGTCATGGCGGTGTTTCAAAGGGCGGGTGCGCGCAGCGATACCCGCGGGAGGCTGACTGAAAGGCTTTCGCGAATGATAAAGCACGATGTCGCGCCGGATGCGCAACAAGGTGGGAAGCCCCGTTCCGTTTTTCAAGGAATGCGGCATGCATCAACCGCCAGGGCCGGATCAGCGCAGGCGGTCCAGGTCGGCGCAAAGGGCTTCGGCGGCGTCGATCAGGCGCGGACCCGGCCGGTACAGGGCGTCGGCATCCACGCCATACACGTGCCCCAGGCGCGCGGCCGGCAGCCCCAGCGCCTGCCAGGCGGCCAGGTTGCGGGCGGTGTCTTCCGGGCGGCTGACGCCGGCCACCACCGCCTCGGGCCGTGCCGCCAGCACGTTTTCCAGCGTGACCTGCGGCGCCACCACGGGCGCCTGGCCGAACACGTTCACGCCGCCGCAGACGCGCAGCGCGTCGCCCACGATGCTGCTGTTGTTCAGGGTGTAGATCGGGTCCAGCCCGGCCTGGATGAGGACGCGCACCGGGCGGCGTCCGGCGTAGCGCGACGTCAGCGCGGCCAGGCGCTGGCGCAATTGCTGGGCGGCGGGCCGCGCATGCGCCTCGGTGCCGAACAGCACGCCCATGCGCTCAACGGCGTCGGGAATGGCGGCCAGGGTCAAGGGGTCGCTGTAGAAAACGGGCACGCCCAGCTTGTCCATGACGTGCACCAGCGGCTGCGCCGCGGCGGGCTGCCAGGCAATCAGCAGGTCGGGGCGCACGGCTGCCACGCGTTCCGCATCCGGCTGCGTGCCGTCGCCGATGATGGGCACGCGGCGCGCGGCGGGGGGGTAATCGCTGCCGCGTATGGTGGCGGCCAGATAGTCGCCCGCGCCGGCGGCGTAGACCAGTTCCGTGGCGTGCGGCGCCAGCGTGACGGCGCGGCGCGCGGGCGCGGCCAGCGAGACTGCGCGGCCCTTGTCGTCGTGCGTGTGGATGGCGTCGGCCGCGTTCGCGCTTGCCGCGCCCACCGCAAGGGCCAGGGCCAGGGGCAGGGCCGGCAACGCGCCCGGGGCAAGGAACAGCCCCAGGGCGATGCGGGAAAGCGCGCGTGCAAAGCTCATGCAAAAGCCGATAGAGGCAGCGAAGAACGCCGACTATATCGGATGTCCGCCATCAATAGCGCATCGTGAGCGATGCGTAGAAATTGCGGCCCGGCGCCGGGTACAGGTTGTAGTTCGCGACGGGGCCCAGCATTTCGAACGACGCATTGCCGCCGCGTATGCCGTACGTGGCGTACTGACGGTCAAAGATGTTGTTCACACCGATGGCGCCTTCGATGTTGCGCGTGAACTTGTACGCGACCTTCGTGTTGAACAGCACGTAGGCGTCCAGTTCCTTGTCGAACTGGTTGGCCTGGTCGTTGTCCATGCGCGACTTGCCCACATACTGCGCCGACACGTTCCACAGGAAGGCATCGGTCGGGCGCCACGTCACGCCGGCGTTGGCCAGCCACTTGGGCGCCAGCGGCACGGTCTTGCCGGCCAGGTCCACGCCCGCGTAGTTGCCCGAGCGGAATTGCGCTTCCATCCAGGTCAGGTTGGCATCCAGCGTGACGCTGCTGGACACGGCGGTGCGGCCTTCCAGTTCGATGCCTTGGCGGCGGGTCGGGTCCAGGTTGGTATTGGCGCCGGTGCCCGGGCCCCACATGCCGTCGGCCAGCGGGTTGTACTGGATTTCGTTGGTCAGGTCATAGCGGAAGTACGACAGGCGGGCGCTGCTGGCGGCGCCTTGCCACGTCACGCCGATTTCCTTGTCGGTGGACGTTTGCGGGGCCAGCGGGCTTTGCACCGACAGCAGTTCGTCGGCGTTGGGCAGGCGGAAGCTGCGGCCGACCTTGCCGTACAGGCCGAAGCCGGCGGACAGGTCCTGGCGCACCCCCAGCTGCCACGCGGTCAGGTGGTTGCTGCGATCCGACGGGGTGCCCGAACCGCTCAGCACTTCCAGGTCGTCGGACGCGTACTGGCGGCGCACGCCGGCCGTGACCGTGGTGCTGTCGGTGGCGCGGAACAAGCCTTCGGCGAACAGGCCGTACTGATGCTGGCGCGACTGCCACTTGGACGGTTCGAAGTCGTAGTAGGCGTTCTGGTCGGCGGTGGTCTTGGATTCCTGCGCGTCGGCGCCGAACACCAGGCTGTGGCCGCCGGTGATCGGCAGGCGATAGCGCACGCTGGCGATGTTCTCTTCCAGCTTCTGGTCGCGCCACGTGTCGCCAAAGCCGTCATACGTCAGGCCGTTCAGCTTCTTTTCGCGGGTGGACAGATCGGCGTACAAGGTGCCCACGCCAATGGCCTGCTCTACTTGCAGGCCGAAGGTGGTGGACGTGGTCTTGACGAAGTCCACATCGTTCTTCGAGCCGCGCGGGTCGTCCTGGAATTCGTTCACGCCGGTCGACGGGCTGATCAGGCGCGGGCCGGGCAATTCCAGTTTTTGCGTGGTGGTGCGGCCGTACAGGCGGATCGAGCCGTTGTCGTGGCGCAGCGTGATGCCGCCGCCGCCACCTTCGCGGCGCTCGCCGCTGTGGTCGCGGTAGCCGTCGGTGTGCAGCGATTGCAGGTAGGCGTCAACGCCCACCTTCTGGTTGTTCATGGCGACGGCCGCGTCGTATTGGCGCAGGCCATAGCTGCCGAACGTGGCGGTGGCGCGGGCGGTGACCGGTTCTTTCGAGAAATCAGACCGGGTGATGATGTTGATCACGCCGCCGGTCGTGCCGCCGCCGTATTGCACCGAGCCGCTGCCGCGCACGATTTCAATGCGTTCCACCTGGTCCAGCGGCACCACGCCCAGGCTGGGGGCCGACAGATCATTGGTGTTCTGCTTGACGCCGTCGATCATGATCAGCGTGTTGCTGGCGCCCGTGATGCCAAAACCGCGCAGGTCGACAATCGCGTTGTCGCTGGAGCTGCCGGTATTGATCAGGTTGATGCCGGCCTGGGTCGACAGCAGGTCCTGCATGGTGCGCGCGCTGCTGGCGGCGATGTCCTGCGCGGTGATCACCGAAATCGATATTGGCAGCGTGCGGCCGTCGGTCGGCACGCGCTGGGCGGTCACGATGACCGGGTCGAGTTCGGAGGTGGCAGCTTGCTGGGCGGCGGCGATGGCCGGAGCGGAACAGAGCAGGGCGCCGGCGTAACGCCGGATAGAGCGGGCTTTCATCTACATAACCTCGATGCGACCCGCGACCCCGCAGGCCAATCACGATGGGAGGACGTCCGCGCGCCACGGCAAGCCCGGCAAAGCGGGCGCGGCGGCGCTGGACTTCCTGACGAGCGAACTGGCCGGTATCGGGCTGCCATGGCTTGAAAAGCGCATGGGGACCGTTGCGGGGGCAGCACAGGCTGGACGCGGGGCTTGCCGGCCGCCTGCTGTGCGGCAAGGCGGCGTGGCGGCCCGGGCGGGCGTCTTCCTGTTTCCCGTTTATCTTTCGCACGCGGACAGGCAAGTGTTGTGTTCTTGCCAGCCTGATGCGCCGAAAGCACCGGTTCGGGGCCGAAACTGTATCACCCGAGGGCGCGAGAGACCCCGTTTTGTTACGATCAGGGCTTGTTTTTTCGGCGTTTTTCGCTTTTTAGCCACATCCGCGCCGCTGTTGGCCAACTTTATCTGGACCTGCCCGTGTCGTATCCCCGCCTGCCGTACCCGCCCGAAGCCTATACCCAGGGTGGCGAATTCGCCCGCCTGCTGGGCAAGCGCATCCTGATCCTGGACGGCGCCATGGGCACCATGATCCAGCGCTACAAGCTGGGTGAAGCCGACTTCCGGGGCGAGCGTTTCGCGGCCCACGGCAAAGACGTCAAGGGCAACAACGAGCTGTTGTCGCTGGTGCGTCCCGATGTCATCTCCGAGATCCATCGGCAATACCTGGAAGCGGGCGCCGACGTCATCGAAACCAACACCTTCGGCGCCACCACCATCGCGCAGGGTGATTACGACCTGCCGGAACTGGCCTACGAACTGAACCTGGTTTCCGCGCAATTGGCGCGCCAGGCCTGTGACGCCTACAGCACGCCGGACAAGCCGCGCTTCGTGGCCGGCGCCCTGGGCCCGCAGCCCAAGACCGCGTCGATCTCGCCCGACGTCAACGACCCCGGCGCGCGCAACGTCACCTTCGACGAATTGCGCGTCGCCTATATAGAACAGTTGAACGGCCTGCTGGACGGCGGCATCGACATCGTCCTGATCGAAACCATTTTCGACACGCTGAACGCCAAGGCCGCCATCTTCGCCACCGAAGAAGTGTTCGAAGCGCGCGGCATCCGTCTGCCCGTCATGATCTCGGGCACGGTCACGGACGCGTCCGGCCGCATTTTGTCGGGTCAGACCGTTGAAGCCTTCTGGAACTCGGTGCGCCATGCGCGCCCCATCACCATCGGCCTGAACTGTGCGCTGGGCGCGGCGTTGATGCGCCCGTATGTGGCCGAGCTGTCCAAGATCTGCGACACCTACGTCTGCGTGTACCCCAACGCCGGCCTGCCCAACCCCATGGCTGAAACCGGCTTTGACGAAACGCCCGCCGACACGTCCGCGCTGCTGGAAGAATTTGCCCGCGCCGGGCTGGTCAACATGTCCGGCGGCTGTTGCGGCACCACGCCCGACCACATCCGCGCCATCGCCGACAAGGTCACGGCGCTGACGCCGCGCGTCGTGCCGGACATTCCCGTCAAGACGCGCCTGTCCGGCCTGGAAGCCCTGAACATCGACGAAGACACGCTGTACGTCAACGTCGGCGAACGCACCAACGTGACGGGCAGCAAGATGTTTGCCCGCCTGATCCGCGAAGAAAAGTACGACGAGGCGCTGGCCGTGGCGCGCCAGCAGGTCGAGAACGGCGCGCAGATCATCGACATCAACATGGATGAGGCCATGCTGGATTCGGTGGCCTGCATGCACCGCTTCCTGAACCTGATCGCATCCGAGCCCGACATCGCGCGCGTGCCGGTCATGATCGACAGCTCGAAATGGGAAGTCATCGAAACCGGCCTGAAATGCGTGCAGGGCAAGGCGGTGGTCAACTCCATTTCCATGAAGGAAGGGATCGAGCCCTTCCGCCATCACGCGCGCCTGTGCCGCCGCTACGGCGCGGCCGTGGTCGTCATGGCCTTTGACGAACTGGGCCAGGCCGACACGCTGGAGCGCCGCAAGGAAATCTGCGGCCGCGCGTACAAGATCCTGGTCGAGGAAGAAGGCTTCCCTCCCGAAGACATCATTTTCGACCCGAACGTTTTCGCGGTCGCCACCGGCATCGACGAACACAACCACTACGCGGTGGACTTCATCGAAGGCACCCGCTGGATCCGCGAAAACCTGCCCCACGCCCGAATCTCGGGCGGCGTGTCCAACGTCAGCTTCTCGTTCCGTGGCAACGAGCCGATGCGCGAAGCCATCCACACCGTATTCCTGTATTACGCGGTCAAGGAAGGCATGACGATGGGCATCGTCAATGCCGGCCAGCTGGGCGTGTACGCCGACCTGGACCCCAAGCTGCGCGACCTGGTCGAAGACGTGGTGCTGGACCGCCCCGACCCCGTCGGCAAGACGGACCCGTCCGACGAACGCACGCCCACCGAACGCCTGGTGCAGTTTGCCGACAGCGTGAAGGGTTCCGGCGCCAAGCGCGAAGAAGACCTGACGTGGCGCAAGGCCGACGTCGAACAACGCCTGGCGCACGCGCTGGTGCACGGCATCACCACCTTCATCGTGGAAGACACCGAAGAGGTGCGCCAGAAGATCTTCGACCGCGGCGGCCGCCCCATCGAAGTCATCGAAGGCCCGCTCATGGACGGCATGAACGTCGTGGGCGACCTGTTTGGCGAAGGCAAGATGTTCCTGCCGCAAGTGGTGAAGTCGGCCCGCGTCATGAAGCAAGCCGTGGCCCATTTGATTCCCTTCATCGAAGAAGAAAAGCGCCAGATCGCGGCAGCCGGCGGCGACGTGCGCGCCAAGGGCAAGATCGTCATCGCCACCGTCAAGGGCGATGTGCACGACATCGGCAAGAACATCGTGTCGGTGGTCTTGCAGTGCAATAACTTCGAAGTCGTGAACATGGGCGTGATGGTGCCCTGCGCGCAGATCCTGGAAAAGGCCAAGGAAGAAAACGCCGACATCGTCGGCTTGTCCGGCCTGATCACGCCCAGCCTGGAAGAGATGGCCTACGTGGCCAGCGAAATGCAGCGCGACGAATACTTCCGCAGCCGCAAGCTGCCGCTGATGATCGGCGGGGCGACCACCAGCCGCGTGCATACGGCCGTGAAGATCGCGCCCAACTACGAAGGCCCGGTCATCTATGTGCCCGACGCCAGCCGCTCGGTGGGCGTGGCCACCAACCTGATGTCGGACCAGTCTGAAACGTACCTGGCCGAACTGGCCCAGGAATACGAGGAAGTGCGCCGCCGCCACGCCAACCGCAAGGCCACGCCGATCTTGCCGCTGGCCGACGCCCGCGCCTCGCGTCCCGTCATCGACTGGGACAGCTACACGCCGCCGCGCCCCAAGTTCATCGGCCGTCGCACGTTCAAAAGCTACGACCTGGCCGAGATCGTGAAGTACGTGGACTGGGGCCCGTTCTTCCAGACGTGGAGCCTGTTCGGCCCGTTCCCCGCCATTCTTGACGACAAGGTCGTGGGCGAGCAGGCGCGCAAGGTCTATGCCGATGGCCTGGCCATGATGAAGCGCATCGTCGAAGGCCGCTGGCTGACCGCCAACGGCGTGGTGGGCTTCTACCCGGCCAACAGCGTCAACGACGAAGACATCGAAATCTACAAGGACGAAACGCGCAGCGAAGTGCTGTTCACGTATCGCAACCTGCGCCAGCAGGGCGCCAAGCGCGAGGGCGTCAGCAACAAGTCGCTGGCGGATTTCATTGCGCCCAAGTCCTCGGGCAAGATGGACTACATCGGCATGTTCGCCGTCACGGCGGGCATCGGCATCGAGAAAAAGGAAGCGGAATTCGAGAAGGCGCTGGATGACTATTCCAGCATCATGTTGAAGTCGCTGGCGGACCGCCTGGCCGAAGGCTTCGCCGAATGCCTGCATGCCCGCGTGCGCCAGGACCTGTGGGGCTACGCGGCCGACGAGGCCCTGTCCAACGAAGACATGATTGCCGAAAAGTACGTGGGCATCCGCCCCGCGCCCGGCTACCCGGCGTGCCCGGAACACGTCGTCAAGACCGATATGTTCCGCGTGCTGGACGGCGCCGACATCGGCATGATGCTGACCGACAGCTACGCCATGTACCCGGCGTCCAGCGTGTCGGGCTTCTACTTCAGCCACCCGCAATCGCAGTACTTCAACGTGGGCGTGATCGGCGAAGACCAGCTTGAAGACTACGCCAAACGCAGCGGCCGCGGCATTGAAGACCTGAAGCGCACACTGGCGCCAAACCTGGGGTGATGCGCCGGCCTGGGCCGGACAGCCGCTTATCGCCCCGGCGGGGCGATGCGGCCCAGGACGCGTTCAAGGGTCAGCCCAATCGCCAGCACCGCGCGGTCTTCGCCTGGCAGCCCGTCTATTTCCAAACCCACGGGCAAGCCTTCTTTTGACCGCCCGGCCGGCACGCTCAGGCCCGGCAGGCCGGCGTTGCTGCCCGGGTCCACGTTGCGGGCCAGGCGGCTGAACGCTTCGAAGCTGCTGGCCTGCGGCGTAGCGGGCAGCGGCAGGATCGGCAGCGTGGGAAACAGCAGGCCGTTTAGCTGGTGTTCTGCGAACGCGCGGCGATAGACGTCGATGAGTTCATCGCGCTGGTGCGAGATGACACGCTCGTACAAGGGTTGCAGCGCCAGCACCTGGCCGTCGGGCGTGGGCAAGACGCCGGGCACGATCAAGCCTTCAAAAATGCCTTTGACGTCGGGACTGGAAATCTGCGCCACCACCTCGTCAAAGCTCACGCCCGTGTCGTAGCGTTGCAGGTAGTCGGTCAGGTCCGGCTTTTGTTCATACAGGCATAGCGGCATGCCGACCGCGGCGTTGGCGGCAGGCAGCTCGGGCATGTCGATCTCCACCAACTGCACGCCCGCGTCGCGCAGCTTTTGCAGCGCGGCGTGGGTGACGTCGCGCACCTGGGCTTCCAGGTCGTTCCAGAAATAGCTGGCCAGGCCCAGGCGCACGCTTTTTGCATCAAGCGGCGCAAGCGGCGCGGTGTCATCGGCCAGCACCGCGTCCAGCAGCACGATGTCGTCCATGCTGTTGGCAATGGGACCCGGGGTGTCGCGGGTGTGTGAAATGGGCGTGATGCCGGCGCCGTCATAGCGCCCCACCGACGGCCGGAATCCGACAGCGCCGTTTACCGAGGCCGGCAGTCGCACCGATGCGCCCGTGTCGGTGCCCATGGCCGCCGGCGTCAGGCGCGCGCCCACCGCCGCGCCGCTACCCGACGACGAACCGCCTGCGATGCGGCTGCTGTCATAGGCGTTGCGCGTGCCGTCTCCCAACGGGCCGGGAAACGCGGTGTTGTAGCCCGACACGCCAAACGCCAGTTCATGCATGTTGGTCTTGCCAACGATGACCGCGCCCGCCGCGCGCAGCCGCTGCACCACCGGTGCGTCTTTTGCCGGGCGGAACGATTTCAGCGCGGGCGTGCCGGCGGTGTTGGGCAGGCCGGCAACGTGGATGTTGTCTTTGATGGCGATGGGCACGCCGCCCAGCGGACCGCCGTGCGGCTGCGCGTCGTAGGCGCGGGCCTGGGCCAGGGCGCCCTGGTGGTCCACGGTAATGAAGGCGTTCAACGCGGCGTGGGCGTCGATGCGGGTCAGGCTGGCCTGGGTCAGCGCTTCGCTGGACAAACGGCCCTCGCGGATCAGGGCGGCGGCCTGGCCGACGGTCAGGGAAGCCAGCACGTCGTCGCCGTGGGCGTGGGGCAAGGGCGGCGCGGACGTGGGCTGCTTGGATGAATCGGACATGGCGCGGTTCCCTTATGCACGGTTGATGGAACCGCCATCTATACCGTTACCTGCCGGACCTGTCGAGCGCGGCCGCTACGCTGGCCGGCTGGGTCTTCTGGTTCACCAGTCGGATACTGGTAAACCATGATGCCGAAGATTGGTGAACCAAATATTATTTGGTCAGACCACTTTAATATGCCATGACGCTGCAACTGATTCCCAAACCCGCAGAGCCGGCCAGCAAGCCGGCGCCCGACCGCGCCTATGTGCGGCTGGCGGCGCAAATCCACGCCCTGGTCGCCCAGGGCGAATTTGCCGTCGGCAAGCGGCTGCCGGCCGAACGCGCGCTGGCTGAACGCTTTGACGTCAGCCGCACCGCGCTGCGCGAAGCCATCATCGCGCTGGAACTGCAAGGCGTGGTGGAAGTGCGGGGCGGTTCCGGCATTTATGTCTGCGAACCTAAGCCCGGCGTGGCGCGCCTGCCGCCCGCGCAGGAAGCGGGGGCCGGGCCGTTTGAACTGCTGCGGGCGCGTTGCCTGATCGAGTCCGAGGTGGCGGCACTGGCCGCCACAACCCGCACCGATGCCGACCTGGACCGCATCTTCGAGGCGCTGACCACCATGCGTGAGCAGATGACGGATAAGGCGGCCAACCAAGAGGCCGACCGGCGCTTTCACCTTTACATCGCGCAGTCCACCGGCAATAGCGTGTTGCTGGCGACGGTAACGTCGATGTGGGACCAGGCCCAAGGGCCGATCTGGGAAAAGATGGAACAGCACTTCCATTCGCAGGATTTGCGCCAGGCATCGCAGCAAGACCATCAGCAGATTTTCAGCGCGCTGGTTGCGCGCGACGCGCAGGCGGCCAGGCTGGCGATGCGTGCGCACCTGGAACGCGTCATCGGCGAATTCGCCCAGGGGTGGCGATAGCGCATCCCGTCATATAGGGGCACACCAGCATGTTGAATTGCGCAATTCATGGTGCACAGGATCTGCGTCTGGACGTACAGGCGCCTGAAGCGCTGGGCGCGACGCAGGTGCGCGTGGCCATCAAGGCCGTTGGCATCTGCGGGTCGGACCTGCATTACTACCGTCATGGCAGGGTGGGCGACTTTGTCATCCGCGAGCCGTTGACGCCGGGCCACGAGGCCTCGGGCCAGGTGCTGGAGGTGGGCGCCGCCGTTACCACAGTGAAACCGGGCGACCGCGTGGCGCTGGACCCGGCGCGCACCTGCGGCGTGTGCCGCTACTGCCGCCAAGGCGATTCCAACCATTGCGACGCAGTGCATTTTTTCGGTAGCGCCAGCCGCTATCCGCACATGCAGGGCGCCATGCGCGAACAAGTTGTGGTGCAGGACGCGCAATGCCTGCCCGTGCCGGATAGCCTGTCATTCGAACTGGCGGCCTTCGGCGAGCCCCTGGCCGTGGGGGTGCACGCGGTGCGCAGCGCCGGCGGCCTGCTGGGCAAGTCGGTGATGGTGGTGGGCGCCGGCCCCATCGGCGCGCTCATCCTGATGGCGGCGCGGGGGGG
>NZ_JBLVOL010000069.1:19316-29535 GCF_053543755.1 Achromobacter semiaridum
CCGGCCCCAGCCAGGTGACGGTGGTGGACATCGTGGACGAGACGCTGGCCACCTGCGCGCGCGTCGGCGCCACCCACATCATCAACGCCGCTACCGACCCCGGTGCCATCGACGCGCTGGGCGCGGGCAAGGGCACCGTCGACGTCTGCTTCGAAGCCTCCGGCAATTACGCCGGGCTGGCCAACTGCATCCGCGCCACCCGCCCGCGTGGCGTCATCGTTACGGTAGGCACGTTGAATGGCAGCAGCGAGCAATGCCCGTTCAATCTCATCATGGTGAAAAGCCTGTCCGTGATCGGCAGCTTTCGCTTCGTCGACGAATACGCCTGGGCGGTGGACTACCTGAGCCGGGGCGTACTGGACGTGTCGCCGCTGCTGACGGCGGCGGTGCCGGTGCGCAACGTGCATGACGCCTTCGCGCTGGCGGCCGACCGGCATTTGGCGATGAAGGTGATGGTGACGTTCTGACGCGGCCTTCGTCGGCCAACCCCCTATCCCTGCCCCCGCTGTCTACTCGGAAAACCCCAATGAAAATTACGAATGCACGCGTGATTGTTTGTTCGCCGGGCCGCAATTTCGTGACCCTGAAGATAGAAACCGACCAGGGGCTGACGGGCATCGGCGACGCTACCTTGAACGGGCGCGAGATGGCGGTGTCGGCGTACCTGACCGAACACGTGATCCCCTGCCTGATCGGGCGCGACGCGCATCAGATCGAGGATATCTGGCAGTACCTGTACAAAGGCGCGTACTGGCGGCGCGGCCCGGTCACCATGACCGCGATCGCCGCCGTGGACACCGCGCTATGGGACCTGAAGGCCAAGGCGGCCGGCATGCCGCTGTATCAATTGTTGGGCGGCAAGAGCCGCAGCGGCGTCATGGTCTACGGGCACGCCAACGGGTCGGACATCGAGCACACGCTGGACGAAGTGCTGCGATATGCCGACATGGGCTACCACGCCATCCGTGCGCAAAGCGGGGTGCCAGGGCTGGATAAGGTCTATGGCGTGGGGCGCGGCAACCTGTTCTACGAACCCGCCGACGCCGACCTGCCCAGCGAACATGACTGGTCCACTGAAAAATACCTGCGTCACACACCGAAGCTGTTCGAGCGCATCCGCGACAAGCTGGGCTTTGAACATCATCTGCTGCACGATGTGCATCACCGCCTGACGCCGATCGAAGCCGGACGGCTGGGCAAGTCGCTGGAACCCTACAGCCTGTTCTGGATGGAAGATGCCACACCGGCCGAAAACCAGGACGCCTTTCGCCTGATCCGGCAGCACACGACCACGCCGCTGGCCGTGGGCGAGATCTTCAATTCCATCTGGGACTGCAAGGACCTGGTGCAGAACCAGTTGATTGACTACATCCGCACCACCGTCGTGCACGCGGGCGGCATCACGCATCTGCGCCGCATCGCGGACCTGGCCTCGCTGTACCAGGTGCGCACCGGTTGCCACGGCGCTACCGACCTGTCGCCGGTGTGCATGGGCGCGGCGTTGCACTTTGACCTGTGGGTGCCCAACTTCGGCATCCAGGAATACATGCGCCACACCGAGGAAACCGATGCCGTCTTCCCGCACGCCTATACGTTCAACCAGGGCATGCTGTATCCCGGCGACGTGCCGGGCCATGGCGTGGACATTGATGAAACGTTGGCGGCCAAGTACCCCTACAAACGTGCCTACCTGCCGGTGAATCGCTTGCAGCAGGACGGCACGCTATGGAACTGGTAGCGGCCGACGCCGCGCGGCTTGCGCCCGAGCGATTGGCGTCATTGCCCGATGCTGTGGCGCGGCCCGCGTATGACCGGGCCGCCTTGCGCGTGGGCATCGTGCACCTGGGCCTGGGGGCGTTCGCGCGCGCGCATCTGGCGGCGGTCAACGAGGCCGCGCTGCATGCGGGCGCGGGCGTGGGGCCAGACCTGGGCTGGGGCATTTGTGGCGTGTCGTTGCGGCAGACGGACACGCGCGATGCGCTGGCGCCGCAAGCAGGCTTGTACGCGTTGGCGCTACGCAGTGCTAGCCAGGGCGGCGGTGAGGGCGAGGGCGGGTGCGGGGTTACGGGCATGCGCGGGGACGGCAGCCTGCAACAGCAGATTGCGGTGATCGGCTGCCTGATCGAAACCCTGGTTGCGCCCGAAGATCCCGCCGCCGTGCTGGCGCGCATCGCCCATGCGGACACGCGCATCGTCAGCGTGACCGTGACTGAAAAAGGCTATTGCCACGACCCCGCCAGCGGCCGCTTGAACCTGCAACACCCCGACATCGTGCACGACCTTGCCCATCCGCTGGCGCCGCGCGGCACGATCGCTTACCTGGTGTGGGGCTTGCAGCAGCGACGTGCGGCAGGCAGGGGGCCGATCACCCTGATGTCGCTGGACAACCTGCCCGGCAACGGGCACTTGCTGCGCGGCATGGTGCTGGCGTTTGCGCGGCAGGTTGACCCGGCGCTGGCGGCATGGATCGACGCCTTGTGCGCCTTTCCGTGTTCCATGGTGGACCGCATCGTGCCTCGCACAACCGACGAGGATCGCCGCGCCGTGGCGCGCGCGCTGGGCCTGCACGATGCCTGGCCGGTGGTGGGCGAGCCCTATCTGGAATGGGTGGTGGAAGACCGGTTTGCCGCCGGCCGGCCAAACTGGGCCGCAGGCGGCGCGCGCTTCGTGGCCGATGCCGCGCCGTTTGAAACCTTGAAGCTGCGCACCGTCAACGGCCTGCATTCGGCGCTGGCCTATCTGTCGGTGATGGCGGGCTGGGCGACGGTGGACGAAGCGATGGCGCAGCCGGCGCTGAAGGCTTATCTGGCCGCGTTGATGCAGGACGAAATCGTGCCGACGTTGCCCACGTTGCCGGGCCTGGACCTGGCGCGTTATCAACAGCGGCTGTTGCAACGCTTCCAGAACCCGGCGTTAAAACACCAGACCCGGCAGATTGCGATGGACGGTACGCAGAAGCTGCCGCAGCGCTTGCTGGACACCGTCCGTGCCCGCTTGGCGGCAGATTTGCCGATCGACAAGCTGGCGCTGGCGGTGGCCGCGTGGCTGCACTTCTTGCGCGGCGTTGACGAGGCGGGGCGGCGTTATGACATCCAGGACCCGATGGCGGCAGAGTTGGCGCAAAGGCTTGCCAAGGCGGAGCGTGCCTTCGAGGGCGGCAGCGCGGGGCCGCCCGCCATGCAAGCCTGGACCGAAACGCTGACCGGCGTGACGGCGGTGTTTGGCGACCTGGGCGACGACCCGCGCTTTGTGCGGGCCGTGTCGCAAGCCGCGCATGCGCTGCGCACGCGGGGCGTGGCGGGGGCGCTGAGCACGCAGGGCCTGCTTACGTAGGTGTGCTTACGTAGGCCTGCTTACGTATGGCCTGTTTACGTATGGCCTGTTTACGTATGGCCTGTTTCGGTATGGCCTGTTTCCGTAGGCCGTGTTCATCACCCCGGCTTCTTCACCACGATCGTCGCCGTGTCGCTGGTGAACGAGCCGTCGTCCTGCACGTCGAAATGCGCGCGCACCACATCGGGCGCAATGCCGAACATGTGGCGCAACGCCGCGACGAGCGTGTCCGGCGTGCGCATGCGCGTGACCCAGGTCTGGAATTCCAGCGGCAGGCGGCGCGGCGACAGCCCCTGCAAGGTGAAGCCGGCCTCGGTCAGCATCCGCGTCCATTCGGCCACGGAATAGTCGCGCACGTGGGACGTGTCGCGCAGCACTTCAATCGTTTGCAGCCAGGTGTCCAGCAGCGGCTCGCCGGGCGAGACCACGTCCGCAAACACGGCGATGCCGCCCGGCTTGAGCACGCGGAACGCTTCGCGCAGGCCACGGCCGGCGTCCTGCCAGTGGTGGGTGGAATAGCGCGACATCACCACGTCGAATTCGCCATCGGCAAAGGGCAGGTATTCGGCCTTGCCCTGGCGCGTGGCCACGTTGGCCAGCCCGCGCTTGGCGGCTTCGCCGGCCACCACGTCCAGCATCTGCTGGGACAGGTCGTAGGCGGTGACGTCCTTGACTTCGGGCGCCACGTGGAACGTCACGTGGCCGCCGCCACAGCCCAGGTCCAGCACGCGAGCCTGCGGGCGTTCGCGCGCGATGCCGGCCATTTGCAGCAGGTCCTCGCCTTGGGCGTGGACGGCGCTGGTCAGGTACGCGGTGGCGCGGGGGCTGAACTGGCGGTCGACGGCGGCGTCGTGGGTGCTGGCGGTCATGAAATTCCTTGGTTGCGTTGTGCGGGGTGTAAGGTGCAGGCGCTAAGATAGGCCGGCCTTTATACACGTACAAGTCCATTGCTTATCCTGGTATGACTACTTCCCCCCAAAGCGCGGCCAACCAAGATGGATCGCCCCTGCGCCGGCAGGCGTTGGGCGAATTCGTGCGCAGCGCGCGCTCGCGCATCACGCCGCAGATGGCGGGCCTGCCCGAAGGCATGCGGCGCCGCACGCCCGGCCTGCGGCGCGAAGAAGTGGCGCAACTGTGCGGAATCAGCGTCACCTGGTACACGTGGATCGAGCAGGGCCGTGAAGTTTCGGTGTCGCCGTCCGTGTGGTCGCGCATCGCGGGCGTGCTGCAACTGGCGCGCGCCGAACGCGCCTACCTGTTCGACCTTGCCGACTGCGCCGACCCCCAACACGCGCGCGATGACGCGGGCGCCGCGCCCGGCCCCTTGCAGGAATGCGTGGACGCCATCAACGCGCCGGCCTATGTGCTGGACCGCGCGTGGAATGTGCTGGCCTGGAATGAGCCGCTGCGCGACCTGTTCGACAACTGGCCCAAGCGCGATGCCGAACCCAATCTACTGCGCTACATCTTCCTGGACCCGGCCGCGCGTGACCTGGTGGTGGATTGGGATCAGCGGGCGCGCCGCGTCGCGGCGGAATTTCGCGCCGACGCGGGCGCGCATCTGGATGAGCCGGCGGTGCTTGCCCTGCTGGACACGCTGAGTCGCCAAAGCGCGGTGTTCGCCCATTGGTGGACGCGCCACGCGGTGGTGGAACGCGAGGGCGGCTTGCGTGAATTCCAGCATCCGCGCGACGGCAAGCTGGCGTTTCAGCAGATCACGTTCCGGCTGGCCACGCACCCGGACCTGAAACTGGTGATGCTGTTAAGCGGCTCGGCGCCTGAAGACAGATAGTTCGGGGGGGGGGGGCGGCGGCGGGCTGCCGTCTGTTCAGGGCTTGGCCGTGGAGAACAGGCTGTTCTGCATGCCCGCGTCGACCAGCCCTTGCAATAGTTTTTTGACCGGCGCGGGTAGCGCCATGGAGGCCAGCTTGTCGGCGGGCACCCAGCGTTCCGGCACGGGCGATTCGCGCAAGCTGGCGGCGCGCACGGGCACCAGCCACGGGCGGATGTGCAGGCGGTAGTGCGTGAACGTGTGGGCGAACGCGGCCAGTTCAAAGCGTCGTTCCGGTTCCAGACCCAGCGCGCGCGAGGCGGCGTCGGGGTCGCCCGCCACATCGAATTCTGGCAGGCTCCACAGGCCGCCCCAGATGCCTGGTTCAGGCCGCTGCTGCAACAGGAAAGCGCCCTGGTGCTGCAACACCAACATGCCGGTCTCGCGTTCAGGAATCGCCTTGCGTACCTTGGACGTGGGCAGTTCGGCCTGGCGGCCTTCGCGCCGGGCGACGCAGGTGTCCGCCATGGGGCAGCGTACACAGGCGGGCTTGCCGCGCGTGCATAGCGTGGCGCCCAGGTCCATCAAGCCTTGCGTGTAGGCGGCCATGTCCAGCCCGGGGGCGGCTTCGACCTGCGCGTCGGCCAATGCCCACAAGCGGGTTTCGACCTCGCGCTTGGCGGGGTCGCCGTCTATGCCGAAGTGGCGCGTGAAGACGCGCTTGACGTTGCCGTCCAGGATGGGCGAGCGCTCGCCGTAGGCAAACGCGGCGATGGCGGCGGCGGTGGACCTGCCGATGCCGGGCAGCGTGCCGATGGCGGCGGCCGAAGGCGGAAAGCGTCCGTTCCAGTTTTCAGCGATCTGAACCGCGCAGCGATGCAGGTTGCGCGCGCGGGCGTAGTAGCCCAGCCCGGCCCAATACGGCATCACGTCTTCCTGGCTGGCGGCGGCCAGCGCGGCCACGTCCGGAAAACGCTGAAGGAAACGTTCGTAGTACGGGATGACGGTGGCCACTTGCGTCTGCTGCAACATGATCTCGGATAGCCAGATCCGATAGGGGTCACGCGTGTTTTGCCAGGGCAGATCGTGGCGGCCGTGCTGGCGTTGCCAGGCGACGATTCTAGGGGCGAAGTCCATGGCGGCAATTATCGCATCGCCCTATTGCCGGGGTGGGGGCGACCGGTTACAACTATCGGCACTACAGCGCAAACGCGCCACGACTTCACTTTCACGGCCCTTGTTGGCCCGCGTGACCGTCAAGCGAGGCGGCTCGCGAAGCTGGAGGGGGCCTCCAGGATTTTGGAGTACACATGAATGCCCCCCTGCCAGCCGCCGTACGCACGGCGCTTGAATCCGTCCAACTTGACGACAAGTACACCCTGGAATCCGGCCGCGCCTGGATGAGCGGCATCCACGCCCTGGTGCGCCTGCCCATGATGCAGCGCGTGCGCGATGCGCGGGCGGGGTTGAACACCGCGGGCTTCGTGTCCGGCTACCGGGGGTCGCCGCTGGGTGGGGTGGACCAGAACATGTGGAAGGCGGCCAGGCATTTGAAGGCGCACCACATTGAATTCCAGCCGGGCGTCAACGAAGACCTGGCCGCCACGGCGGTCTGGGGGTCGCAACAGGTGAACCTGTTTCCGGGCGCCAAGTACGACGGCGTGTTCGGCATGTGGTACGGCAAGGGGCCGGGCGTGGACCGCTGCGGCGATGTCTTCAAGCATGCCAACGCGGCCGGCACGTCTCGCCACGGTGGCGTGCTGGTGGTGGCGGGCGACGACCACCCCGCCAAGTCCTCGACCTTGCCGCACCAAAGCGATCACATCCTGAAGGCCTGCATGATTCCGGCGCTGTTTCCGTCCAGCGTTCAAGAGGTGCTGGATTACGGGCTGCACGGGTGGGCGATGAGCCGCTATGCGGGCGTGTGGGTGGGCATGAAGTGCATTACCGACATCGTTGAAGTGTCGGCGTCGGTGGACGTAGACCCGCATCGCGTACAAATCCTGTTGCCGGAAGATTTCATCCTGCCGCCCGACGGCCTGAACATCCGGGTGCCGGACACGCCGCTGCAACAAGAGGCGCGGCTGTTGGACTACAAGCTGTACGCGGCGCTGGCGTACGCGCGCGCCAACAAACTGAACCGCGAGCTGTGGCACGTGCCGCAACGCGATGCGCGCTTTGGCATCATGACGTCGGGCAAGGCGTATCTGGACACGCGCCAGGCGCTGTCGGACCTGGGCTTGACCGAGGCGGTGTGCCAGCGCATCGGCCTGCGTTTGTACAAGGTGGGCATGGTGTGGCCGCTGGAGTCCGCCGGCATGCAGCAGTTTGCCGACGGGCTGGACGAGATTCTGGTGGTCGAGGAAAAGCGCCAGGTGCTGGAATACCAGTTGAAGGAAGAGTTGTTCAGCTGGATCGGCAGCGGCAAGAAGATCCCGCGCGTGGTGGGCAAATTCGACGACAAGGATGGCGGGGAGTGGTCGGTGCCGCAGGGCAACTGGTTATTGCCGGCGCATTACGAGTTTTCGCCCGCGATGGTGGCGCGCGCGATCGCGGCGCGGCTGCTGCGATTTGCGTTGCCCGACGATGTGCGCGCGGGCATCGCGGCGCGGCTGCAATTCATCCAGGACCGCGAACAGGCGCTGGCGCGTCCGCGCGTGATGCAGGAGCGCAAGCCGTGGTTCTGTTCGGGCTGTCCGCACAATACGTCGACGCGTTTGCCGGAAGGTTCGCGCGGGATGGCGGGCATTGGCTGCCACTACATGGTGCGGTGGATGGACCGCAATACCGAGGTGTACACGCAGATGGGCGGCGAGGGGGTGCCGTGGATTGGGCAGGCGCCGTTCACGGAAGAAAAACACGTGTTCGCGAACCTGGGCGACGGCACGTATTTCCATTCGGGCCTGTTGGCGATCCGAGCGGCGGTGGCGGCGAAGGTGCCCATTACCTACAAGATCCTGTTCAACGACGCGGTGGCGATGACGGGCGGGCAACCGGTGGACGGGCCCATCAGCGTGCCGATGATCTCGCGCCAGATGGCGGCCGAGGGCATCGAAAAAATCGTGGTGGTCACGGATGAACCGGACAAGTACAAGGACGCACCGGGTTTGGCGCCGGATGTCCCGGTGCTGCATCGTGATGCGCTGGACGCGGTGATGCGCGACTTGCGCGAACATCCGGGCGTATCGGTGCTGATCTATGACCAGACCTGTGCAACGGAAAAGCGGCGTCGCCGCAAGCGCGGCGCGCATGCGGATCCGGCGCGCCGCGTGGTCATCAACGAGCGCGTGTGCGAAGGCTGCGGAGACTGTTCAACGGCGTCGCATTGCTTGTCGGTGGAGCCGTTGGAAACGGAGTTTGGGCGCAAGCGAAAGATCAATCAATCCAGCTGCAATAAGGACTTTTCCTGCTTGAAGGGCTTTTGCCCCAGCTTCGTGACGGTGGAAGGCGGCAAGCTGAAGAAGCCGCGGGCGTTGTCGCGGGAAGGTGTCGTCGATGAGGGTGTGCCGGAGCCGCGCGTGCCGGTGCCGGATCACGCTTATGGCGTGTTTATCGCGGGGGTGGGCGGCACGGGCGTGGTGACGATCGGGCAGTTGTTGGGCATGGCGGCGCATCTTGAGGGCAAGGGCTGTTCGGTGCTGGACATGGCGGGTTTGGCGCAGAAGGGCGGCGCGGTGTATTCGCATGTGGTGCTGGGGCAATCGCCCGAACATTTGTTGAATACGCGCGTGGCGATGGGCGAGGCCGATCTGGTGCTGGCGGGCGACTTGGTTGTGGCGACCAGCGCGGACAGCATGGCGCGAGTGTGCCCGGGCCGCACGAAGGTGCTGTTGAACAGCGACACCGCGCCCACGGCGGCTTTCGTGTCGAACCCGGACTGGACGTTGCCCGGCGCGGATCTGACGGCGGATCTGCAAGCCGCCTGCGGCAAGGACAATCTGTACGCGGTGGATGCGGCGGCGATGGCGGTAGTGTTGCTGGGTGACGCCATCTATTCAAATCCGTTGATGATGGGCTATGCGTATCAAAAGGGCTGGCTGCCGTTGTCACGCCAGGCCTTGCTGCGGGCGATTGAATTGAATGGTCAGCAGGTGGCCAACAATCAGGCGGCGTTTGCGTGGGGGCGGCGCGCGGCGCACGACCCGGCGGACGTGATGCGGCTGATGGCGAACGGCGGGGTGCCGTTGGCGGGGCCGCAAGACATCATCGAGCTTAAGCGGCCGCGCAGCGCGGCGCCGGTCACGGAATTGAAGAAGCCAACCGGGGAGTTGGCGCAGGTGGTGGCGGTGCGCAAGGCGTTTCTGACTGAATATCAGGATGCGGCGTATGCCAAGCAATACACGGACCTAGTGGACAAGGTGGCGCGAGCGGAACAGGAAGCGACGGGCACGCATCGGTTGGCGGTGGCAGTGGCGCGCAACTATTTCAAGCTGATGGCCTACAAGGACGAATACGAGGTGGCGCGGCTGTATTCAGATGGGGAGTTCGTGAAGAAGATCGGGGAACAGTTCGAAGGGGACTGGAAGCTGCACTTCCATCTGGCGCCGCCACTGTTCTCGCGGCGCGACAAGGCGGGGCATCTGGTCAAGCGTGCTTATGGGCCGGGGATGCTGAAGGTGTTCCGGGTGCTGGCGAAGATGCGGCGGTTGCGGGGGACGCGGTTGGATGTGTTCGGGTATACGGCGGAAAGGCGGGCAGAGCGTGAGCTGATACGGGAGTATCGAGAGACGTTGTCGGCGATTCTGGTGAAGTTGAATCGGGGGAATCTGGAAAGGGCGGTGGCGTTAGCGCGGGTGCCGGAAGAGATTCGAGGGTATGGACATGTGAAGGAGGCGGCGGTGGCGCGGGCGGCTTTGGTGCGGGAGGAGTTGTTGAAGGAATTCAGTGCGAGGGTGGTGGCGATTGGGGTTCGGGCGGCTTGACGGGGGGGCTGGGTTTGGAGCTGGAGGTTGGGCTGGGGATTTGAGGTCTGGGTGAAGCCGAGCCTTGAAGCTGGGATTTGTAGCAGGGATTTGAAGCTGAGATTTAGGCTCAGGGGCGGGTTGCTTTTTTTGGGGCGGAGCAGGTTCTTTTGACGCCTGGCGCGGCGGCGGCGCGGGGCGGGCGGGTCAACGA
>NZ_JBLVOL010000070.1:0-8285 GCF_053543755.1 Achromobacter semiaridum
CCGCTTCGACCGTTCTGACTTCATATACATCGCGAAGGACGATGAGTACCAGTGCCCTGCGGGCCAGCGCGCCATCCACCGGTTTACGCGGGAGGAGAATGGTCTTCAATTGCGGCGCTACTGGAGTAGTGCCTGCCCACAATGCGCTATGAAGGAGCGATGCACTCCTAGCGCCTATCGGCGCATCAGTCGATGGGAACATGAGGCCGTGCTTGAGGCGGCGCAGCGCCGTCTAGACCGAATGCCAGAAGCGATGAAGGTGCGGCGGCGCACGGTGGAACATGTGTTCGGCACGTTCAAGCATTGGATGGGCTATACACACTTCCTAACTCGTCGCTTGGGCAATGTGAGCACGGAAATGAGTTTGAATGTACTGGCCTATAACCTCAAGCGGGTCATGCGCATCCTCGGCTTCCAGCAAACGATGAAAGCCATACTGGCGCTGGGCGGCTGAGCCCTTCAGGTGACCCATAACGCACCTCAGGCCCTATCCGGGCCGCCCAAACGGTCTTGAGTGAGCCCCGCTTCGAAAAATCGAAGTGAAGACCGCCCAAGGTGATGCGGACCAGGCGATTGCGCTGTGGCTGACAGGACGAAAAGCGTTTTCACACGGCCTCGGTCGAAAGCGGAAGTTCTCTGAAAGCCGGTCAAGCCTACCGCTCACCCCTGACGACCCGGTGCCAAGAGATTCTCAAAAAACCGGACTCGGGGCTAAGTACCTTTGGGGCTGAAATCGACCCAAGTGCCTGATCTGCTTTGGGCTGACACGTTTTATTTAATCTCGATCCGCATGACGCAAATCCCAGGTTCGGCGGCGTTTGACACTCACTTGCGACGCCCCCCGCCCCCAAATATGTAACAGCCGCCCTTCCCCCCCTTGAACCCTGCAACATCATCCCTATAATTAGCACTCGACACCGGTGAGTGCTAACAGCCCTCCCGGGGCTAACCGATCATTCACTTTCAATCAAGTAAACAGGAGTTCCTCATGGCCTTGCGTCCCCTGGGCGATCGCGTGATCGTCAAACGCCTCGAAAACGAGCGCAAGACTGCCTCGGGCATCGTCATCCCCGACAGCGCCGCAGAAAAGCCTGATCAGGGCGAAGTCGTGGCCGTCGGCCCCGGCAAGAAGACCGAAGACGGCAAGATCCTGCCGGTCGACCTGAAGGCTGGCGACAAGGTTCTGTTCGGCAAGTATGCCGGCCAGTCCGTGAAGGTTGATGGCGAAGAACTGCTCGTCATCCGCGAGGACGAAATCCTCGCCGTGGTTCAGTAAATCCCGCCTCAAACGAATTTTGGAAGGAAGCTAAGAAATGGCTGCCAAGCAAGTATTGTTCGGTGACGACGCCCGTGTGCGTATCGTCCGCGGCGTGAATGTTCTCGCCAACGCTGTTAAGACCACCCTGGGCCCCAAGGGTCGCAACGTCGTGCTGGAGCGCTCGTTCGGCGCCCCGACCGTGACCAAGGACGGCGTGTCCGTCGCCAAGGAAATCGAACTGAAGGACAAGTTCGAGAACATCGGCGCACAACTGGTCAAGGACGTTGCCTCCAAGACCTCCGACAACGCCGGTGACGGCACCACGACCGCCACCGTGCTGGCTCAAGCCATCGTCATGGAAGGCCTGAAGTACGTTGCCGCCGGTTTCAACCCGATCGACCTGAAGCGCGGCATCGACAAGGCTGTCGCCGCTGCCGTGGCTGAACTGAAGAAGCAATCCAAGCCGGTCACGACCAGCAAGGAAATCGCTCAAGTCGGTTCCATCTCGGCCAACAGCGATGCCTCCATCGGCCAGATCATCGCTGACGCGATGGACAAGGTTGGCAAGGAAGGCGTCATCACCGTCGAAGACGGCAAGTCGCTGGAAAACGAGCTGGACGTCGTCGAAGGCATGCAATTCGACCGCGGCTACCTGTCGCCCTACTTCATCAACAGCCCGGAAAAGCAAGTTGCCGTGCTGGAAGATCCGTATGTCCTGATTTTCGACAAGAAGATCAGCAACATCCGTGACCTGCTGCCCGTGCTGGAACAAGTTGCCAAGTCGAGCCGTCCCCTGCTGATCATTGCAGAAGACGTCGAAGGCGAAGCGCTGGCCACCCTGGTTGTGAACAACATCCGTGGCATCCTGAAGACCACCGCCGTCAAGGCTCCGGGCTTCGGCGACCGCCGCAAGGCCATGCTGGAAGACATCGCCATCCTGACGGGCGGCACGGTGATCTCCGAAGAAACCGGCATGTCGCTGGAAAAGGCCGGCCTGGCTGAACTGGGCCAAGCCAAGCGCATCGAAGTGGGCAAGGAAAACACGACGATCATCGACGGCGCTGGCGACAGCAAGTCGATCGAGGCTCGCGTCAAGCAAGTCCGTGTCCAGATCGAAGAAGCCACGTCCGACTACGACCGTGAAAAGCTGCAAGAACGCGTGGCCAAGCTGGCCGGCGGCGTTGCCGTGATTCGCGTTGGCGCTGCCACCGAAGTCGAAATGAAGGAAAAGAAGGCTCGCGTCGAAGACGCCCTGCACGCAACCCGCGCCGCAGTGGAAGAAGGCGTTGTGGCTGGTGGCGGTGTTGCACTGCTGCGCGCCAAGCAAGCCATTGCTGAACTGAAGGGCGACACGCCTGACCAGAACGCCGGTATCAAGCTGATCCTGCGTGCTGTGGAAGAGCCGCTGCGCACCATCGTCACGAACGCCGGCGAAGAAGCCAGCGTCGTGGTCAGCAACGTGCTGAACGGCAAGGGCAACTACGGCTACAACGCCGCAACCGGCGAGTACACCGACCTGGTCGAGCAAGGCGTTCTGGATCCCACCAAGGTGACCCGCACCGCCCTGCAAAACGCTGCCTCCGTCGCCAGCCTGTTGCTGACGGCTGAAGCCGCCGTGGTCGAACTGGCCGAAGACAAGCCCGCTGCCCCGGCCATGCCGGGTGGCATGGGCGGCATGGGCGGCATGGACTTCTAAGTCCCGCTTTCCTTGCACGGCCTCCCCGGCGTCAAAACCGGGGAATGCAGTATCTGAAAACCCCCCGGACCTTCGCCCCGGGGGTTTTTCTTTTTGTGCGCCCTTCTTTTTGTGCGCTCCTGCCCGCTATCGACGACGGATTCGCCGTCCGGTCACCGCACACATTGCCTGTTGTTTCCACCGCGCCCCGTGGCGCCCGGTGCGAACACGTTTGCGCACAAACTCGCGGTTTCGCCGGGACGCATGCGTCCCTACAATGAAGATTCCTTCGCCCACGCCGCCCAAGCCCTATGCGCCTACCCCAGAGCCTGCGAGCCTTGCGTCCGTCCGAGATTGGCGGGCTGTTGATGGACTCCGCCAACCAGTGGTCAAGCCACCGCGCATCCAGCAAGGGCGCCGCGCTGGCGTTGTACATGGTGTTTTCCTTGGCGCCGATGCTGATCCTGGTGATCGCCGTGGCCGGCGCGTTCTATGGCGAAGACGCGGTACGGTCCGAGCTTTTCTTGCAGATGCGCGACCTGACCGGCGAACGCGGCGCGGAAGTCATCCAGACGGTATTGGCCAGCGCGCATGAATCCGGCGGCGGGTGGATCGCCGCGCTGATCTCCATTTTTGTGCTGATCTTCAGCGCCACTACCGCCTTTGCTGAACTGAAGGCCAGCCTGGACGATTTGTGGGACGTGCCCGCCAACCAGAAGGGCGGCATACAGGGCATGGTGCGCAGCCGCATGCTGTCGTTTGGCCTGGTGCTGGTGCTGGCGTTGTTCCTGCTGGTGTCGTTGACGGTAAACGCCGCGCTGGGCGCCGCGCAAAAACTGTATGGCGACCTGTGGATGGCATCCACCGTTGCCAAGGTGGTGGATTGGGCGTCGACGCTGTTTTCGTTTGCCGTGGTGGTCGCGCTGTTTGCCGTGATCTTCAAGTTACTGCCCAGCGCAAAAATATCCTGGCGCGACGTGATCCCGGGCGCCATCGTGACGGCCGCGCTGTTCCTGGTGGGCAAATGGGGCATCGGCCTGTACCTGAGCCGGGGCGCGGCCGTGTCCGCCTATGGCGCGGCGGGCTCGCTGATTGCCTTGCTGCTGTGGATCTACTATTCCGCGCAGATCTTCTTCTTTGGCGCGGTGTTCACCCGGCAATTCGCGCTGCGCTTCGGCGATGCCGCCAAGCCCGGCAAGACGGACCCGGCCCCCGCGGCACCCCCACAAGCCTAGGCCGCTGGATACAATCGCGACTACCGCGAGTTCTTCGACGCTGATGGCCCCGCCCGCACACGCGCTGCGGTGCATCCGTTGCCGCACCCGCACTTGCTGATTTCAATCAAGGCGGGCGCCCCCAAGCATGTCGAACTTCCGCATCACGCCCAACGCGCTAAGCCATAAGCTGAAGCTGCATCAATTGCAGATCTTCGAACGCGTGCTGGCGCGCCGGTCGCTGTCGCGCGCGGCCAGCGAACTGCACCTGACCCAGCCCACCGTCACCAAGGCCATCCACGACCTGGAAGCCTTCTTCGGCGCGACCTTGTTTGAACGGTCGAACCGGGGCGTCACGCCCACGGAGCTTGCCTTGGTGCTGGGGCGTCGCGTGCACGCCATGTTGGCCGAAGTGCGCTACATGGCCGACGACATCGACGCGGTACTGGGCGGCGCCAGCGGCCACGTGGTAGTGGGCACGCTGATCGCCGCGTCCGCAAAATTGCTGCCCGAAGCCATTGCCCGCATGATGACGGACCACCCGGGCATCCAGGTCACCGTGCGCGAAGGGCCGTCGGCCCAGCTGCTGCCCGCGCTGGCCACGGGCGACGTCGATATCGTCGTGGGCCGGCTGCCCGGCGCCGACATGGCGTCGATATCCGGCGTAGCGGTGGACCATCACAAGCTTTATCGCGAGGCACTGTGCCTGGTGGTCGGCGCCCAGCATCCCATGGCCGCCGCGCAAGAGGTCAGCTTGGCGGACCTGGCGGATCACATCTGGATTCTGCCCGCGCCCACTTCGCCACTGCGGGCATCGGTTGAGCGCACGTTTTTCGACGCCGGCCTGCGCCTGCCGGCGCGCCACGTGGAATCCCTATCGTTGCTCACCAACATCGGCATCCTGATGCATAGCGACGCGCTGGCGCTGATTCCCTACGACGCGGCGGCCCAGTTCCTGTCCATGGGCTTGCTGGCGCGCCTGCCCACGACGGTGTTCGGAGATTTTGGCGACGTGGGCTATTCCGTGCGCGCCGATCGTCCGATGACGCCCGCTTGCCAGCGACTGGTGGAATACCTGCAAGCCATCACGGCGCAGCGCGAACCCGCACCGGCACGGCGCGCATAACGGACAGGCGCGGGCGCGGGCTCGGGCGCGGGCTCGGGCTCGGGCTCGGGCTCGGGCGCATCCGTTTCCCTACGGGAAACCCCGCGATAGATAAGCCGCATATCCAACCGCGCAATTTCTATTATTCCCCCGGCGCGCTCGCCCCCTAGACTTCATCAAACCAAGCTCCCCGGAGATCTTCATGCCCGCCTATGGCCCGCCGTTGAATTTCCAGCGCTGGATCGACGATCACGCGCATCTGCTCAAGCCGCCCGTGGGCAATCAGCAGATCTGGCAAGACGCCGACTTCATCGTCACCGTGGTGGGCGGCCCCAACCACCGCACCGATTATCACGATGACCCGCTGGAAGAATTCTTCTACCAATTTCGGGGCAACGCCTGGTTGTCGCTGTGGGTGGACGGCAAGCCCGAACGCGTGGACTTGAAAGAAGGCGACATCTTTTTGTTGCCGCCGCGCGTGCGCCATTCGCCGCAACGCCCCGAACCCGACAGCGCCTGCCTGGTCATCGAGCGTCAGCGCCCCGTGGGCCTGCTGGATGGCTTTGAATGGTATTGCCCGCATTGCGGCCACCTGGTGCACCGCGTGGAAGTGCAGTTGAAAAGCATCGTCACCGACCTGCCGCCGCTATTCCAGGCGTTCTACGACAGCACCGACAAGCGTACCTGCCCCGGCTGTGGCCAGATTCATCCCGGCAAAGGCCATGCGCCCGCCGGACAAGCCGTGCCCGCCTAGCGCCCCCCCTCTTGCGAAGCCGTTATCCATGATTCAGAAAATCGACATGCACGCCCATTTCTTTCCGCCGATCACGCGGCAGGAAGCGGCGGCGCTTGATCCCGTGCACGCGCCCTGGCTGCGCCCGGACGCCGGCGGCGCCACCGGCCAGATCATGGCGGGCGACCGCGAGTTCCGGCCGGTGGACGCCACCTTGTGGGACCCGGCGCTGCGTATCGAGCAGATGGATCGGCATGGCGTGGACGTGCAGATCCTGTGCGCCACGCCAATCATGTTCGGCTACACCTACCCCGGGCAGCTTGCCGCCGACTGGGCGGCCCGCATGAACGACCTGGCGCTGGAACACTGCGCCCATGCGCCCGCGCGCTTGAAAGCCCTGGCGCAGGTGCCGCTGCAAGACCTGGAGCTAGCTTGCAAAGAAGCGTCCCGCGCACGCGCCGCCGGCCACCTGGGTGTGCAGATTGGCAACCACGTCGGCCCGCGCGACCTGGACGACGACACGCTGGTGCAGTTCCTTGTCCACTGCGCCCACAACGATATCCCGGTGCTGGTGCATCCGTGGGACATGATGACCGATGGCCGCATGAAGAAGTGGATGCTGCCCTGGCTGGTAGCCATGCCCGCCGAAACGCAGCTGGGCATTCTGTCGTTGATTTTGTCCGGCGCCTTCGAACGCATTCCGCGCAGCCTGAAGCTGTGCTTCGCGCACGGCGGCGGCAGCTTTGCGTACCTGCTGGGCCGCGTGGACAACGCCTGGCGGCATCGCGACATCATCCGACAAGACTGCCCGCACCTGCCCTCGTCCTATACCGACCGGTTCTACACCGACAGCGCCGTGTTCGACCCGCGTTCGCTACGCCTGTTGATTGACGTGATGGGCGAAGACCGCGTGCTGCTGGGTTCCGACTACCCCTACCCGCTGGGCGAACAGGAAGTGGGCCGCCTGGTGACGCAGGCTGAACTGGTGCCCGACGTGCAGCAGAAGATCCTGTTTCGCAACACGACGACGTTCTTTGGTTTGCAGCCCTAACCCCTACGCGGGGCAAGACACCACGACCGTGACACACGGCAACTCAAGGGAAAAGACATGAATCGCACCACCACGCTGGCCGCCGCTGCGGCCATGGGCCTGGCCTTGTCAGGCGCCGCGATGGCCGACGTGAAGATCGGCCTGTTGACGACATTGACCGGCCCCGGCTCCGTGCTGGGCCAGGACCAGCTGGACGGCTTCATGCTGGCCGTGGACCAAGGCGGCGGCAAGCTGGGCGGCGTGGCGGTGCAGGTCATCAAGGAAGACGATCAGTTCAAGCCCGAAGTGGGCGTGCAGGCCGCGCGAAAGCTGGTGCAAAGCGACAAGGTGCCGATCATTACCGGCGTGGTGTATTCCAACGTGATGCTGGCGGTGGTGCGGCCGGTGACCAGTGCGGGCGTGTTCCTGGTGGGCTCCAACGCGGGGCCGACCAACCTGGCGGGCAAGGACTGTTCGCCCTATTTCTTTTCCACGTCCTGGAACAACACGCAGCGCCACGAAGGCAGCGGCGAAATGGCCAACCAGATGGGCTTCAAGAAGGTCTACCTGCTGGCTCCCAACTACCAGGCCGGCAAGGACGCGATGGCCGGCTTCAAGCGCTTTTACAAAGGCCAGATTGCCAACGAAGTCTTCACCCAGGTCAACCAGCCCGACTACTCGGTAGAGCTGGCGGCGCTGGCCGACGCCAAGCCGGACGCGGCGTATGTGTTCTTTCCGGGCGGCATGGGCGTGAACTTCATCAAGCAGTACCGGCAGGCCGGGCTGTTCGGCAAGATACCGCTGTTGTCGGTGGACACCATCGACGGGGCCACGCTGCCCGCGCTGCAACAGGATGCGCTGGGCGCCGTGACCAACGTGCCGTATTCGCCCGACCTGGACAACGCCGCCAACAAGGCGTTTGCCGCCGCGTTTCGCCAGAAGTACGGACGCGAGCCGTCCAGCTACGCCGCGCAATCGTTCGACGCGGCCCAGCTGATCGGGTCGGCGCTGAAGAAAACGGGCGGCAAGGTCGATGACAAGGACGCGCTGCGCAAGGCGCTGGAAGCGGCCGACTTTACGTCGGTGCGCGGGGAATTCCGCTATCAGCCCAATCACTTTCCGGTGGCCGGATTTTTCCGCGCCGACGTGCAGGCCGGTGTGGACGGCAAAGTGGCGTTCGTGAACAAGGGCCCCATCTTCGCGGACCTGTCCAAAGTGTCCGACCAGTACGCCGCGCAATGCGTAATGAAGTGATGCGCGGGGCCGCGCC
>NZ_JBLVOL010000070.1:8358-107845 GCF_053543755.1 Achromobacter semiaridum
CCCCCGCCAAAGGTGACGACCATGTCCGCGACGCTGCTGCTTGTGCAGGCCTTGAACGGCTTGCAGCTTGGCATTCTGTTGTTTTTGCTGGCCGCCGGCCTGACGCTGGTGTTCGGCATTATGAACTTCATCAACCTGGCGCACGGATCGCTGTACATGATGGGCGCGTTCATCGCGGCCACCGTGTTCCGCCACACCGGATCGTTTCTGTTGGCCGGCGCCGCCGTCATCGTGGGCATGGCGGCGCTGGGCCTGCTGCTGGACCGCATTGCGCTGGCACGGCTGTATCCGCGCGACCACCTTGACCAGGTGCTGGCCACCTTCGGCTTCATCCTGTTCTTCAATGAGCTGACCCGCATCATCTGGGGCCCGGCGCCCATCAGCATGGGGCTGCCGTCGTGGCTGTCGGGCACCATCGACATCCTGGGGGTGACGTATCCGCTGTACCGCTTCCTGATCATCGTGGTGGGCCTGCTGGTGGCCGGTGGCTGCTATGTGCTGATCCACCGCACGCGGCTGGGCATGCTGATCCGCGCCGGTTCCACCGACCGCATGATGGTGGGTGCGCTGGGCGTGAACATTGCGCGGCTGAACACCTTGCTGTTTGTGCTGGGCGCGGTGCTGGCCGGCTTGGCGGGGCTGATGGCCGGCCCGATCCTGTCGGCGCAGACGGGCATGGGCGAACCCATCCTGATCCTGACGCTGGTGGTGATCGTGATCGGCGGCATCGGTTCGGTGCGCGGCGCGTTTCTGGCGGCGTTGATGGTGGGGCTGATCGACACGCTGGGCCGCGCGCTGCTGCCCACCTTGTTGCGCGCCACGCTGCCGCCCGCGGCGGCCAATGCCGCCGGGCCGGCCATTGCATCCATGCTGATCTACGTGGTGATGGCGCTGGTGCTGGCCATGCGGCCGCAGGGCCTGTTTCCCGTCAAGCATGGATAAGGGGAATCGCATGTACCTGCCCTCCGCGCGCTTTCTCGTCGCCACCGTGTTGCTGGTGCTGCTGGCCTTGGTGCCCGTGTATGCCCACTGGCAGGGCGAACCTTTCCTGTTGGCCCTGTTCGGCCGCGTGCTGGTGTACGGCGTGGCAGCGCTGGCCTTGAACCTGTTGCTGGGCTTTGGTGGCATGGTCAGCTTTGGGCATGCGTTGTATCTGGGCTTGGGCGCGTATTCGGTGGGCGTGATGTCGCACTACGGTATCGAAAGCGGCTGGATGCATCTGGCGGGCGCGTTGGGCGCCTGCGCCGTGGTGGGCTTGATCAGCGGCTACGTGGTGATGCGCACATCAGGCATCGCCTTCATCATGATTACGCTGGCGTTCGCGCAAATGTTCTATTTTCTGGCCACGGGTCTGGACGGCTTTGGCGGCGACGACGGCATGTCCTTGTTTGCCGGCAGTGACTTTGGCGCGTTCCGGCTGGATACGCCGCTGGCGTTGTATTACGCGGCCTTCGGCATGTTGCTGGCGGTGCTGGCGTTGATGCATCGGCTGATTCACGCGCCGTTCGGCATGGCGTTGCGCGGCTGCCAGGCCAACGAACGGCGCATGCGCGCGCTGGGCTTTCCCACGTTGCGCTACCGGCTTGCCGCCTATGTGATATCGGCCATGATCTGCGGCGTGGCGGGCGTGCTGCTGGCCAACCTGACGATGTACGTATCGCCGTCGTATCTGGCCTGGACCACATCCGGCGAACTGATTGTGATGGTGGTGCTGGGCGGCATCGGCACGCTGTTTGGCCCCGTGGTCGGCGCGCTGGCATTCCTGCTGTTGGAAGAAGGGCTGAAGCTGTTGACCGGGCATTGGATGCTGGTCATGGGCCTGTTGATCGTGGGCGTGGTGCTGGTGTCGCGGCGGGGCGTGTATGGCAGTTTGCCCGACACGCCCTGGCGGCGTCGCGCGGCCACGCCGCTGGGCCAACCTTCCGGAGAGCCGCAATGAGCGCATTGCGTGTTGAAAACCTGGTCAAGCGTTATGGCGGATTGACGGTCACGGACAATTTGTCGCTGGACGTGCAGGCCGGCGAACTGCACGCGGTGATCGGCCCGAACGGTGCGGGCAAGACCACGCTGATCGGCCAACTTAGCGGAGAGCTCCGGCCCGACGCCGGCCGCGTGCTGCTGGATAACCGCGACATCACCCGCATGCCGGTGCACACGCGGGTGCGTCACGGCCTGGCACGCTCATATCAGATCACGTCGGTGTTCAAGCCGTTCACCGCCCTGGAGAACGTGGCGATGGCGGTGCAGGCGCGGCGCGGACATAGCTTTCGGTTCTTCAAACCCGTGCTATCCACGCCGGCGCTGACGGAGCCGGCCCGCGATGCGCTGGCGCTGGCTGGCTTATCGGCCCGCGCCAATACGCCGGCAAACGAGCTTGCGCATGGCGAACTGCGGCAACTGGAGTTGGCGATGGTGCTGGCTTGCCGGCCGTCGCTGCTGTTGCTGGACGAGCCCATGGCGGGCATGAGCCAACACGAATCCGAGGCCATGACGCGCCTGCTGTTGCAGCTGCGCGGCCGCTACACGATCTTGCTGGTGGAACACGACATGCAAGCCGTCTTCGCGCTGTCAGACCGCATTACGGTACTGGTCTACGGCAGCGCGCTGGCATGCGGCACGGCGGACCAGATCCGCAACAACCCGCAGGTGCGCGAATGCTATCTGGGCAGCGAACGCGCCAGCGCCCGCCGCAAGCAGGAGGCCGCCGCATGAGCCCCCTGCTATCGCTGCGTGGCGTGACGGCGCACTATGGCGCCAGTCAGGCACTGTTCGGCATCGACCTGGACATCGGCCCGGGCGAATTCGTGACGCTGCTGGGCCGCAACGGCATGGGCAAGTCCACCACGGTGAAAACCGTGATGGGGCTGACGCGCGCCACCACGGGCAGCATTGTTTTTGATGGGCGGGACATCAGCCGGCTGCCGTCTTACAAGGTGGCGCAATGCGGCATCGGGCTGGTGCCCGAAGGGCGGCATATTTTCCCGAACCTGTCCGTGCGCGAAAACCTGGTCGCCACCGCGCACAACCGCCAGGGCCTGGCGCAGCCGTGGTCGCTGGACCGCGTGTACGCGCTGTTTCCGCGCTTGGCCGAACGCGCGCGGCATCTGGGCAGCCATCTATCTGGCGGCGAACAGCAGATGCTGGCAATCGGGCGTGCACTGTTGACCAACCCACGCTTGCTGATTCTGGATGAAGCCACCGAAGGGCTGGCGCCCGTGGTGCGGGAAGAAATCTGGCAGGCGCTGGACAGTCTGAAGCAGACCGGGCTGGCCGTGCTGTGCATCGACAAGAACCTGGAACCGCTGCTGGCCACGGCCGACCATCACGCCATCGTCGAAAAGGGACGCGTGGCCTGGACGGGTTCATCGCAAGCGTTTCTGGATGATGAGCCCCGGCTGTTGCAGTACCTGGGGGTATAGGTCCGGTTGCTCAGACACGTTGCGCGGGCAGCGGCACGCCCAGGCGCAGGCTCCAATCCTGCATCTCCGCCCACAAGGCGGGCGGCACGGGAATGCCGTCTTGCCGGCGCGCGGCTTCGGCCGCCGCTTCGGGGTCGCCCGGCATGCGCGGCGCACCGGGTTGCCCCGATAGTTCCATCGCCATCGCAGCCACCACACCCGCCAGCGCCGCGCCGCCCGCGAAGCGAGCCGGGTCGATCACGATAAAGAACGCGCCCAGCTCGCGCGGGCGCTGCAATTGTTCATACATGGGCGAGATATGCGGGCCGTAGGGGTTGCCGTTCAACGGTCCGCACAGCAGCTCGATCATCATGGCCAGCCCGTAGCCTTTGTAGCCGTATTCTTCACCGCCCAACGGGCGCAGCGCGCGCACGGCGTCAGCGTCCGTGCAATCCCGCCCCCGCGCATCAAGCGCCACGCCCGGCGGCAACGCCACGCCATCGCGACGCGCGTTCATGACGCGGTTCCACGGAATGGCGGTGGTAGCCATGTCCAGGCACAAGGGCTGCGCGCCCGCGCGCGGAAACGCCAGCGATATCGGGTTGGTGCCAAAGAACGGCTGATGGCCGCCATGCGGCGCGGCAATCGAATCCGAATGGGTGAACGCAATGCCGATCAAGCCTTGCCGTGCCGCCGCCCGGCTATACAAGCCGACCGCGCCGCAATGCGAGGAATCGCTGACGCCCACGGCGGCGATGCCCGCTTCGCGCGCCAGCTCAATGGCCAGCGCGTTGGCCTGGTGCGCCACGATGATGCCCTGCCCTTGCCCGCCGTGCAGCTGGGCCGTGCCGGGCCCCGTCCGTTCGATGCGAATGGCGGGGCGCGGCGCGATCGAGCCATGCGCGACGCGGTTCAGGTAGTGCGGCAACCGCGCGATGCCGTGCGAATCAATGCCCCATAAACTGGTCTGCGCAAGGCTGGCCGCCAGGCAGCGCGCGTCTTCATCGCTGAAGCCTTGTGCGCGCAGGCAGGCCCCGGCCCAGCGTTCCCATTCATCGGCATCCACTCGGCTTTGCCCGGACATGCGGCGCTCTCCTCAAGTAGCGGCTTGCACGGCGTACAGCACGCCATGCCGGCGCAGGTTTTCCAGATGCGTGGCCAGCGCGGCAACGAAGTCGGGCATGCGGCCCAAGCTGCCGAACACCGGCTTGTATCCCGCCAACACCATCGCGCGGCGATGCGCCGATTGCGCCGGCGCGGACGCGCGGGCCGCCACCTCGGCGCGTGACAGCAGCTTGGCCAGGCGCGAGGCCAACGGGTCGTCGATGGCGTAGCGCCCGCCTTGCTCGTCCTCGCCACGCAGATAATGCAGCCACGCGGCCACTGCCAGGGATAGACGCTGGATGTCGTCGCCCGTGCGCAGGCGGTCGCGGATGGTCTCCAGCAGCCGTTGCGGGATTTTCTGCGAGCCGTCCATCGCCACTTGCGGTATCGGATGCGGCAGCGCGGGGTTGGCGACCCGTTCCAGGAAGCGGCGGCGGTATTCCTCCAGCCCGCTGTCGGGGATGCCCTTTAACGTAGGCGCGATTTCCAGCCGCATCATGGCGTCAACGAACGCATGCAGCGCGGGCGTATGCACCGACTGGCTGATCGTCCGGTGCCCCAGCAGCGCGCCCAGATAGGCGAAGGTGGAGTGCGGGCCGTTCACCATGCGCAGCTTCAAGCGTTCGTAGGGCGCGGCGTTGCGCACGAAGGTGGCGCCGCCCTGCGTTTCCCAAGCCGGGCGGCCGGCGGCGAACTTGTCTTCGATCACCCAGTTCAGATAGGGCTCGCCCACCACGGGCCAGGCGTCTTGCACGCCCAGCTTGTCGGCGATGCGCCGGCGGTCATCGTCGTCCGTGCCCGGCACGATGCGGTCCACCATGGAGTTGGGAAAGGTGCAGTGTTTGTCGATCCATCCCGTCAGGGCGACGTCCACGCGCAGCGCAAAGGCCAGCACCAGGTTGCGCAGCAGGTCGCCGTTGCCGCGCAGGTTGTCGCACGACATCAGCGTGACGGGCGGCAATCCGCGCTCGCGGCGCAGCGCCAGGCCGTGGACCAGAATGCCGATGGTGCTGCGCGGACGATGCGGGTTTTCAAGGTCGTGCAGGATGTCCGGATCATCCCAGCGCAGGTGGCCCGTGGCCGGCTCGTGGCTATAGCCCTTTTCGGTCACGGTCAGGCTGACGATGCGGGTCTGCGGATACGCGATCCGCTCCAGCACGGCGTTGGGGTCTTCTTCCGCCACCATCACACGCAGCACCGAACCCACCACGCGCAGTTGCTCGCGCGCCTGGCCATCGGGTCCGCCGTCGCGCAGCGCCAGCGTGTACAGGCCGTCTTGCGGCGTCAGCGCATCGCGCGTGTTGGGCCGGCGCAGCGACACGCCCAGGATGCCCCAGCTGAGATCGCCGCTGGCTTCCATGGCCAGGTCCGTCATCACCGCCTGGTGCGCGCGATGAAAGGCGCCCAAGCCCAGATGCACGATGCCGGGCGTTAGCCGGCTGCGGTCATAGATGGGTTTTTCCACGTCCGCGGGCAGACGCGGCAACGACTCCGTATTCAAACGTTCAAGCATGGTTGACCACTGGCGGAAGGCGCCATGCACCTGTCGGATGACCGGCCAGTCGGCGCGCGGGTGAGGATATCCGCAGACGCAGATTTGTTCGATGCCGGGACAGTGACAAAATGCAACAATGTCGTCGTCGTGTTCATCGCGCTCATGATTTGCGCGCCGTTCGCCTACATCACCGCGCCCAATTGCCACGGCACGAATTCGTTCTGACCATAGCCGTGTTCTTCGCTGCGGGTGCGCCGTCCCGACGCGGTTTGCAGCATCAGCTGGAAGATGCGTTCGCCCATCTGCGCCACGCTTTGCGCACCGTCCACCACTTCGCCGCAATTGATGTCGATGTCGTCGGACTGGCGTTGCCACAACGCGGTATTGGTCGACAGCTTCAACGATGGCGCGGGCGCGCAGCCATACGCTGAGCCGCGCCCGGTGGTGAAGCAGATCAAATTGGCGCCGCCCGCGACCTGGCCGGTGGCGGATACCGGGTCATAGCCCGGCGTGTCCATGAACACCAACCCGCGCGAGCGCACGGGCTCGGCGTATTCGAACACGTCGGTCAGGTTGGTGGTGCCGCTCTTGGCAATGGCACCCAACGACTTTTCCAGAATGGTCGTCAGCCCGCCCGCCTTGTTGCCGGCCGACGGGTTGTTGTCCATCTCGGCGTCATTGCGGGCGCAGTAGTCTTCCCACCAGCGCACGCGCGCCAGCAGTTTGTCGGCCACGGCCGGGGTCTGCGCGCGACGCGTCAGCAAGTGTTCGCCCCCGTAGATCTCGGGCGTTTCCGACAGAATGGCCGTGCCGCCGTGGCGCACCAGCAGGTCCACCGCGGCGCCCAGCGCGGGGTTGGCGCTGATGCCCGAATAGCCATCGGAACCGCCGCATTGCAGGCCCACCGTCAGGTGGCCGGCCGACACCGGCTGGCGCTGCACCTGATTGGCCTGCTCCAGCATGCGTTCCACCAGCTCGATGCCGCGCGCCACCGTCTTGCGCGTGCCGCCGGTGTCCTGAATATTGAAGGTGTGCAGCAGGCCGCTTTCACGCAAGCCCTCTTGTTCCATCAGGCCGCCGATCTGATTGGTTTCGCAGCCCAGCCCCACCACCATCAGCCCACCGAAGTTGGCATGGCGCGCATAGCCGCCCAAGGTGCGGCGCAACACCTTCAAGGGTTCGCCCTCGCTGCCGGTGGCGCAGCCCGCGCCGTGCGTCAACGCCACCACGCCGTCCACGTTCGGACAGGCGGCCAGCGCATCGGGATGGATGTCGCGGCGGAAGTGGTCGGCGATGGCGCGCGCCACCGTGGCCGAACAGTTCACGCTGGTCAGGATGCCGATGTAGTTGCGTGTGGCGACGCGGCCGTCGGCGCGCACAATGCCGTCGAAGGTGGCGGGTTCGGCCACGTAGTCGGTGGGATGCGCGCCCTGCCCCACGGCGTAGTCGCGTTCAAAATCCGAGAATTCCAGGTTCTGCGTGTGCACGTGCTGCCCGGCCGCAATGGGCTGGCGCGCCACGCCGATGATCTGGTTGTAGCGGCGCACCGGCTCGCCCGCCGCGATGGCGCGCACGGCCACCTTGTGGCCGGGCGGCACCAGCCCTTGCACCGTCACCCCTTCGCTTTCCAGCCGCGTGCCGCTGACCAGCTGGCGCCGGGCGATCACCACGTTATCCGCCGGGTGGATGCGTATGACGGCCGTATCGTTGTGGGACATGAAGACTCCGGAAAGTAAGGGGTGCGGGGCGGGCGAGCGATCAGCCGTCGATCAAGGCCGGGTCCCAGGCATGCACGCGCTGGCGCTGTTCGCCCAGGCCCGCGATGCCCAGCTTGATTTCGTCGCCCGCCTTCAGGTACACGGGCGCCGGCTTTTGCCCCATGCCCACGCCCGGCGGCGTACCGGTGCTGATCAGGTCGCCCGGATACAGCGTCATGAAGCGGCTGACATACGCCACCAGCTGGGCCACACCGAACACCATGGTGCGCGTGCTGCCGTTCTGATAGCGCTTGCCGTTCACTTCCAGCCACATCTCCAGGTCTTGCGGGTTGGGAATCTCGTCGGCGGTGGCCAGCCAGGGGCCGATGGGGCCGAAGGTGTCGCAGCCCTTGCCCTTGTCCCAGGTGCCGCCACGTTCGATCTGGTATTCGCGTTCCGACACGTCGTTGACCACGCAGTAGCCGGCCACGTGCTTCATGGCGTCGGCTTCGCTGACGTAGCGCGCCTTTTCGCCGATGACCACGCCCAGCTCGACTTCCCAATCGGTCTTGATGGAATCCTGCGGCAGCACGACGGGGTCGTTGGGGCCGACGACGGCGGACGTGGGCTTCATGAAGATGACGGGCTCGGCCGGCACGGGCAGGCCCGATTCGGCGGCGTGGTCGGCGTAGTTCAGGCCGATGCAGATGAACTTGCCCATGCCGCTCCAGGGCGGCGCGATGCGGCCCGGGTTGTCCACCAGCGGCAGCGTGGACGCGTCCAGCGCGCGCAGTTCGGCCAGGCGCGCGGGCGTCAGCGTTTGCGCGGTGATGTCGGGCAATACGGAAGACAGGTCGCGCACCTTGCCCTGGTTGTCGATCAGGCCTGGCTTTTCAGAGCCTTTGGCGCCATGGCGCATCAGTTTCATATCGGTTCCTTGTTGCGGAAATAGAAGTAGGAAATAGGAAATAGGAAATAGGAAAGAGGAAAGAGGAAAGAGGAAAGAGGGAGAGCCTCAGTTCGTCCAGCCGCCGTCGATCACCTGGGTGGTGCCCGTGGTGAAGGCGGATTCGTCGCTGGCAAGATACACCGCCAACGCGGCGATTTCATCCGCGCGGCCAATGCGGCCCATGGGTTGGCGGGCGGTGAACGCGGCCTGCACGGCGGCAATCGTCTGCCCGCTTGCCGCCGCCTGCGCTTCAATGCGCTGGTGCAACGATGGCGATTCGACGGTGCCCGGGCAGATGGCATTGCAGCGAATGCCTTGCGCCACGAAGTCCGCCGCCACCGCCTTGGTCAGCCCGATGACGGCGGCCTTGGTCGCGCCGTAAGCACAGCGGTTGGGCGCGCCCTTGATGCTGCCGGCCACCGACGCCATGTTCACGATGGAGCCGCCGCCGCGCGCCAGCATGCCCGGCAGGCACGCGCGGATCAGCCGGTACATGGACCGCACATTCAAATCGAAGGAAAAGTCCCACGCGTCTTCGTCGCAGTCCAGGATGGTGCCGGCGTGCACGAAGCCCGCGCCGTTGAACAACACGTTGACCGGCCCCGCGTCTTGCGCCAGCGCCGTGATGGCGCGTCCGTCCGTCACGTCCACCACTTGCGTGCGGCAGCCCGACAGCGCCTGTAGCGCGGCTGCGTTGATGTCCACGGCCAGCACGTTGGCGCCTTCACGCACAAACGCCTCGGCCACGGCGCGGCCGATGCCCTGGCCGGCGGCGGTGACGATGGCGGTCTTGCCTTGCAGTCTTTCCGACATGAGTGCGTCCTTTTTTATTTGCCGGCCATGCCCATCGCGGTGGGCAGCCACAGGGTGATCTGGGGGATGTAGGTGATGGCGATCAGCGCCACGAACAGCGGCACCAGCCACGGCAGAATGGCCATGGTGGTGCGTTCAACGGACAGCCGCGCCACGCGCGCCAGCACGAACAGCACCATGCCCATGGGTGGATGCAGCAAGCCGATCATCAGGTTCAGCGTCATGATCAAACCGAAGTGGATCGGGTCGATGCCCAGCTTGAGCACGATGGGCAGCAGGATGGGCACCAGAATCGTGATGGCGGCGATGGTGTCGATGAAGCATCCCACGATCAGGATCAACACATTGGCCATCAGCAGGAACACCCACTTGTTCTGCGTCACGCTGAGGATGGCGTCGGTCAGCGCCTGCGCGGCCTGCGTCGTCGTCAGCAACCACGCAAAGACCGATGCCGCCGTCACAATGAACAGCACGGACGCCGTGGTTTCGATGGTGTCGAACGACGCCTTGGCCAACGTGCGCAGCGTCATCGAGCGGTAGCGCACCAGGCCCAGGAACAGCGCCCAGATCACCGCCGCCACGGCCGCCTCGGTGGGCGTGAACCAACCCAGCGTCATGCCTCCGATCAGGATCACGGGCGCCATCAAGGCCATGACGGCCGAAAAGTTGAAGCGCCAGTCCAGCACCAGCAATGCCACGAACGAAATCCCCGTGGCCATGTTGGGCGACACGCCGGCCAGCGTCATCAGCCAGATCGACAGCGGAAACGCCAACACGATCAGCACTTCCAGGCCGGCGCCGGCCAGACGCTTCCAGTTGAAGGCGACGTCGCCGCCCCAATTGTTGCGGCGCGCGTAGTACGCCACCGTCAGCATCATCAATAGCGTCAGCACGGCGCCTGGGATCAGGCCCGCCAGGAACAGCGACCCGATCGACACGTTGGCCATCATGCCGTAGATGACGAAGGGCAAGGACGGCGGAATGATGGGCCCCAGCGTGGCCGACGCGGCGGTGACGCCCACGGCGAATTCGGTTTCGTAGCCGTGGTCTTTCATGGCCTTGATTTCGATGGTGCCCAGGCCGGCCGCGTCGGCGATGGCGGTGCCCGACATGCCGGCGAAGACCACCGAGCCAATGATGTTGACCTGCCCCAGCCCACCACGCATCCACCCCACCAGCGCGACGGCGAAGTTGTAGATGCGGCCGGTGATGCCGGCGATGTTCATCAGATTGCCGGCCAGGATGAAGAACGGCACGGCCAGCAGCGGAAACGACTCCACCCCCGCGATCATGCGCTGCGCGACCACCACGTCGGGCACGCTGCCCGAGATCAGCACGAACAACAGCGACGCGCCCGCCATGGACACCGCCACCGGCAGGCCCAGAATCATCAACAGCAGAAAGGTTCCAATCAATGTGCCCATGGCATGCTCCTGGAAAGGCACTGCAACGTCATAGGGGCCAAGCCCCGGCGTGTCGGATCAATCCTGCGACTCGTAGGCCGCGGGATTTTCCAGGATGGAATAGCCTTGTCGCCAGTTCTGCACGGACACCTGCAACGACCGCACGAACATCATGGCAAAGCCCGCCAGGGCCAGCCAGTACACATAGGACTTGTTCCAGAACAGCGTGGTCATGGGCTCGTCGCCCACCAGCACGATGTAGCGATACGTGAGCCACACGGCGTAGCCGAAGAACACCGTGCGCAGGATGTCGATGACGGTGGCCAGCACGCGCCCCACCGGCTTGGGCAGGTAGCGGTACAGGAAGTCCACCTGGATGTGGCGGCAGGCGCGCACGCACATGGCGGCGCCCAGAAACACCACGCCGATCAGGCAGTACACCGCCAGTTCCTCGGTCCACGCGAACGAATCGTTCAGCACGTAGCGGGAAAAGAATTGCAGGAAGACCAGGCCGGACATTACCCAGAAAATGCCCAGGCAGATCCAGTCCTCGGGCTGATAGCCGGCCAGACTCACTTCGTGCTGGTCGGCCTCTTCGAAGCTATGAACGATGTCGTCGACGCTGGTCTGATGCGGGCCGGAAGACGACGTTGCGTGGTTTTGCAGCGGCGTCGGGCCGTGGCTGACGGCCGCCATCGGCGCCGCTTTCGCGTTGGAGTGCATGACGTTCCCCTGATCGGAATGGGTAAGGTGGGGCGGGCCGGCAAGGCCCGCCCACGCGGGCGCTCACCAGGGGGCTACTTCACCGCCTGGATCTTTTCCCAATCCGATTTCTGATAGCCGTATTGCTCGAACGGCACCTTCTCCAGCACGGTCTTGCGGAAGTCGTCGATGTTGACTTCGGCCACGTTCAGGCCGCGCTTCTTGAACACTTCAACCATCTTCTTTTCGCTGTCGGCCACTTCGGCCGAGGCCTTCTCGGCGGCCTGCCGCGAAACCTCGGCGAAGATCTTCTTGTCTTCGTCGGACAGGCTCTTCCACAGCTTGCCCGAGATCACCGTGTTCAAGTGATCGACGATATGACCGGTCAGCACGATGTTCTTCTGCACCTCGTAGAACTTCTTGGCTTCGATGGTGGTCAGCGGGTTCTCTTGGGCCTCCACGGTGCCGTTCTGCAAGGCCAGGTAAACCTCGGCAAACGCGATGGGCGCGGTGTTGGCGCCACAGGCACGCGGCATGGCCAGGTAGGCGGCCACGTCGGGCACGCGGATCTTCATGCCCTTCATTTCAGAGCACTTGGTGAAGGCGCGGTTGGACGTGGTCTGGCGTGTGCCGTAGTAGGTGGTGGCGACGATGTGGTTGCCGCTTTTCTGGTCGTAGCCGCCCGTCAGCTCTTTGTAGATGTCGCTTTTGGTGTAGGCGATCAGGTGCTCGGGGTTGCGGAAGGTGTAGGGGTAGTAGGTGACGCCGATGCGCGGGAAGCTCTTGGCGGCGAAGCTTGAGCCGGAAATGATCATGTCCACCGTGCCCAGGGTGAGGCCCTGGTTGATGTCGTTTTCCTTGCCCAGCTGAGAGGCGGGATAGACGTCGATGTGATAGCGGCCGTTGGTGCGTTTCTCGATTTCCTGAGCCGCCCACACCGACGAGGTATGGAAGGGTTCGGACGTCTCGTACACATGCGCCCACTTCAACTTGGTTTGCGCCAGCGCGCTGCCACTGACGGCCAGCGCGACGGCGGCAAACAGCACTTTGATAGCGTTGCCTTTGTTCATGTTGTCTCCTCTCTTTGAGGTAGCGGGCGCGGCGCAGGGTGTTGTGGGCCGACCCGCCTTATGTTTCACATCGGAATATCACATACGTGGTGCACCTTGGTACTGCGACTGCGACTTTAGGACCCCCGGTGGCGTCAGGACGCCGCCGGTTCTTTGCTATCGATGCGCATCGTCTCGGCCGCGCCCGGCCAGCTGGCGGTCAGGCGGTCGAACGAGCAGGAAAGATGGTGATGCATGGCGGCGCGCGCGGCCGGCTCATCGCCCGCCGCGATGGCGGTGATGACGCGGCGGTGTTCGGTGATGGCGACGGCCCAGCTGTCCGGGTTTTCAAAGTAGTCGCCCAGCTTCACGGACAAGGGGTTGTGGCGTTCGTCGAACAGTTCGCCCACCACGCGCACCAGCACGGCGTTGTTGGCCATTTCGGCCACGCGCAGGTGAAACAGGCGGTCGCCGCGTATGGGCACGTAGCCGGCACGGGCTTCGTCTTCCATGGTGCCCACGGCTTCCAGCAGGCCGTCGACCAGCGCGGGCGTGGGGCTGCGGGCGGCCTGGGCGGCAAGTTCGCCTTCGATGGTCCAGCGGGCGCGGATGGTCTCCAGGGGGCTTTCGGCGGTCAGGCTGGCGCGCGGCGCCCCGGACAGGCTTTGCACGTAGACGCCCGATCCCATGCGCACTTCCACCCAGCCTTCGACTTCCAGCGCAATCAACGCCTCGCGCACGGACGGGCGCGACACGCCCAGCTTCAGCGCCAGGTCGCGTTCCGGCGGCAGCCGCGCGCCGACCGGAAATTCGCCCGCTTCGATCAGCAAACGCAGCTGGTCGGCGATCTGGCGGTACAAGCGGCGCGGCTCGATGGTCTGGATCGGCATGGTGGGTGGGGTGAAATCGGACGGGTAAAGTGGCCTTACCAATTGACCAGAATCCTGCGCCTGCCGGCCATGCGTCACAATTAGGGTTTGCCCATAGGTTTGCGCCGCGTCACGCGGGCAACCCATATCTGTTAAAAAGCCGCCACACCCGGCCTTCCTACGCGCACATGACCCACGACCCGCAACACTCGCCCTTCAAAAGCTCCGGCGGCTTGCGCCGCATCCTGAATGCGCTGCGCTACTCGTGGCAGGGCTTGCAGGCGGCCGTCAAATACGAAGCGGCGTTCCGTCAGGAGCTGGCCCTGGCCGTGCTGATGATTCCGGCCGCGTTCTTCCTGGGCCGCACCACGGTCGAAGTGTTCTTCCTGGTGGGCACGGTGGTGATGGTGCTGGCGGCGGAACTGCTTAATTCCGCCATCGAGGCGCTGGCCGATGCCTTGTCGGTGGAACGCCACCCGCTGCTGGGCCGCGCCAAGGACCTGGGCAGCGCGGCGGTCATGTTGCTGCTGATCTTTGCTGGCGCCGTCTGGATCGGCGTGGCGATCAGCCGTTTCGTCATGCATTGAAACGGTCAGCATCCCGTGGGGGATGCGGCCGTCTTTATACTGGGAGCCATGATGCCTAATTCGACGTCAACACGCTCTGAACGCATCGTCATCGTCGGCGGCGGTGCGGGTGGCCTTGAACTGGCCGCCAAACTTGGCCGGATCCACGGCCGCCAGCACATTACGCTGGTTGACAGCCGGCCCTTCCACATCTGGAAGCCGTCGCTGCACGAGGCGGCCGCCGGCACCCTGGATATACACCAGGAAGGCCTGTCCTACCTGATGCTGGCCCACATGAACGGCTTTTCGTTCGCGCAGGGCCGCCTGATCAGCGTGGACCGCGAGCGCCGCCAGATCGTGGTGGACGCCGTCAACGATACGCAGGGCCTGGAAGTTTTGCCGCGCCGCGAACTTGCCTACGACACGCTGGTGCTGGCCCTGGGCAGCACGTCCAACTTCTTCAACACGCCCGGCGCGGCCGAACACGCCGTCACGCTGGACACCACCGAAAACGCCGAACAGTTCCGCCTGACCATGCTCAAGGCCATGGCGCTGGTGGACCAGGCCAAGGTGCACAACCCGTCCGCCCGGCTGGACCTGGTGATTGTCGGCGGCGGCGCCACCGGCGTGGAATTGGCCGTGGAGCTGACGGAAGCCAGCCACGTGGTCAGCGCCTACGGCCTGCCTAACTTCCGTGCCGAACGCGATCTGGCCATTACTTTGGTGGAAGGCGCGCCGCGCATTCTGTCGGCGTTGCCGGAAAAGATCTCAGAGGCCGCCACCCACCGGCTGACCGAACTGGGCATCGGCGTTGAAACCGCCTGCCGCGTGTCCGAAGTGACCGGCCACAGCGTCAAGACGGCCGATGGCCGGGAATTTCCGGCGCAGCTGTGCATGTGGGCCGCCGGCATCAAGGGGCCGACCTTGCTGGCCGACCTGGGCTTGCCGCTGAACAAGCTGGGCCAGGTGGAAGTGAACGAACGGCTGGAAACGCCGGACCCGAACATCCTGGCCCTGGGCGATTGCTGCTCGGCGCCCTGGCGCGACGGCCGCAGCGTGCCGGCCCGAGCGCAAGCCGCGCATCAGGAAGCCGATTACCTGGCCAGGAAGCTGACCGCGCGCCTGCGCCACAAAGCCGAGCCCACCGAGCCCTACGTCTACCAGGATCACGGCTCGCTGGTGTCGCTAGGCCAGGACGCGGGGGTGGGCAGCCTGATGGGCAAGCTTGCCGGACGGGGACTGTTCGTAAGCGGTACACTGGCGCGCTTGATGTACATGAGCCTGCACCTGATGCACCACAAAGCGGTGTTGGGCATTTCGCGCACGGCCTCCCTTGCCCTGGCTCGCCTGCTGATGCGGCGCACGCGCCCCCGGGTCAAACTGCACTGAACTCCCCATGAATTTCCTGCAAAAACTCGAACACGCCTGGACCACCAGCAACTCGCTTCTGCAAGTGGGCCTGGACCCCGACCCCCAACGCTTTCCGCGCGAATTGCAGGACAAGCCGGACGCCATCTTCCAATTCTGCCGCGACATCGTCGACGCCACCGCGCCGTACGCTTGCAGCTTCAAGCCGCAGATTGCGTACTTTGCCGCGCACCGCGCCGAAGACCAACTGGAAGCGCTGTGCCAGCACATCCGCGACACGCACCCCGACCTGCCGATCGTGCTGGACGCCAAGCGTGGCGACATCGGTTCCACCGCCGAGAACTACGCGCGTGAAGCGTACGAGCGCTACCAGGCGCACGCGCTGACGGTCAGCCCGTACATGGGGCTGGATTCCGTCGAGCCCTACCTGGCGTGGCGCGACCGTGGCGTGATCGTGTTGTGCCGCACGTCCAACCCCGGCGGTTCCGACCTGCAATTTTTGAAGATGGATAACGGCGAACCGCTGTACTTGCACGTTGCCGGGCTGGTTGCCGACAAGTGGAACGCCAACGGCCAGTGCGGCCTGGTGGTGGGCGCCACGTTCCCGAACGAACTGGCGGCGGTGCGCCAGCGTATCGGCGACGCCCTGCCCCTGCTGGTGCCGGGCATCGGCGCGCAAGGCGGCGACATTACCGCCACCGTGAACGCTGGCGCCAACGCGGCGCGCAGCGGCATGATGATCAACTCATCGCGCGCCATCATCTACGCCAGCGGCGGCGACGATTGGCGCGAAGCCGCCGGCCAGGCCGCCAAGGGCCTGCGGGACGCGATCAACGCAGTGCGTTGATTTCCTGGTCAGCCCCCACGAATTCCAGCAATCCGCGCAGTGCGAATTCCACGGCGGCGTGACGCACCTGCGTGCGGTCGCCGGGGAACACGTGGGTGGCGGCGCGGCTGGTGATGCCGTCGCCCACCCGCATCGCAAACCCGAACGACACCATGCCCACCGGCTTGCCCGGCGTGGCGCCGCCGGGTCCGGCAATGCCTGTCGTGGACACGGCCACGTGCGCGGCGGGCGCTACCAGCAACACACCGTTGGCCATCTCAAGCGCCACGGGTTCGCTGACCGCGCCAAAGTGATGCAGCGCGTCGGGTGAGACGTCCAGCTCGGTCACTTTGGCATCGTTGCTGTAGGTGACGAAGCCGCGTTCAAACCAGTCGCTGGAACCCGCCACCGACGTCATCGCGCCGGCCAACAGCCCACCGGTGCACGATTCCGCCGTGCCCAGCATCCAGCCATGACGCCGCATCGCGTCGCCCAGCCGTTCGGCCAAACCGGCCAGCGTGGCTTCCGACAGCTGTGCCGCCGACAGATTCGAACGGGTACTTGCTTGCAGTTCGCTCATCCCAAGACTCCTGTGCGCGCGACCAGCACCATGACCAACAGGGCATAACCGGCCGCGACGATATCGTCCCACATGACGCCAAAGCCACCCTTGATATGGGCGTCGAAGAATTTGATGGGCGGCGGCTTGACGATGTCGAACGTGCGAAACAGCGCAAACGCCAACAGCTGCGACATCCAACCGGCCGGCGTCAGCCAAAGCACCAGCCAAAACGCCACCATCTCATCCCAGACCATTCCGACATGATCGGACTGCCCAAGTTCAAGACCGACGCGATGGCAGGCCCAGCAGCCATACAGAAAAGCCAACGCCAGGAACACGCCAATCGCCAGGTCGGATGCCGCGGGTGCGACGGCAACCCAGATGCCCCAAGCAAGTAGCGTGCCCCACGTGCCCGAGGCCGGCCGGATCAGGCCGCTGCCCAGGCCAAAGGCGATCAGGCGGCCGGGGTCACGGCACACCCACCCAAGCGTGGGATACGCGGCCCGCGAGCGTTCGCGTATGGATTGGGACGACTTATCGGATGAAGACATGGTTCGTGGGCCGCTTGGCAAAGGGATCGGAAGAAAGCTGGACGGAAGGCGAAATGGGGCAGCGCGAACGGCAATAAGGACAGCAAAGAGAACGGCACGGAGAACAGCAAAACAAACAACACGGAACCGGCAATGGGCAACGGGCAACTGGCAACGGGCAACAGGCAACGGGCAACTGGCAACGGGCAACGGGCAACAGGCAACAGGCAGCAACGTAAGGCCACGGCCAGGGTGCCCGCTTTTTCAAGCCCCGGGAAAATGATCGAAGCCGGCCGGCAGATCGGCCAGCGGCTGGCCGTTGGCATCCAGCACGCGCAACCCAGGTTGCGCCAGCGTCTGGCCAACGCGCGTGACGCGGGCCTGCGCATGGTCCGCAGCCTGTTGCACGGCATCGCGCCGCGCGGCGGGCGCGGTAAAGCACAGTTGATAGACGTCGCCCCCACCCAATACGGCACGGCGACGCGGCGCATCTTCCAGGGTCGCCACGGCGTCGGCGACCGGCATGCGGGCGTATTCCAGGGTGGCGCCCAGGCGGCTGGCGGCAAGGATGTGTCCCAGGTCCTGCAACAGGCCGTCCGACAAATCGATGGCGGCGCGGGCAATACCTCGCAGCGCCAGGCCCAGCGGCACCTGCGGTTGCGGCCATTCCAGCGCGGGGCGGGTCGCGGCCAGCAAGGCGGCGTTGGCGGGATACTGGCCGTCCAGCAAGCGGTAGGCCACATCGGCGGCGCCCAGTTCGCCCGACACCCAGATATCGTCGCCCGCCTGCGCGCCATCACGCCGCAACGCCTGCCCGGCAGGCACCGCGCCGAACACCGTCACGCTGATCGCCAGATCGTGCGCACTGCGGGTGGTGTCGCCACCGATCAGCGGGCAGCCGTGGGCGTCGGCCAAGGCATGGAAGCCGTCCGCGAAGGCGGCCAGCCAGGGTTCGTCCAGGCGCGGCAGGGCCAGGCCCAGCACGCAGCCGATCGGGCGCGCGCCCATGGCGGCCAGGTCGGACAGATTCACGGCCAGCGCCTTGTGGCCCAAGGCGCGCGGGTCCACGTCGGGAAAGAAATGCCGGCCTTCCAGCAGCAGGTCGGTGCTGGTGGCGACCTGCTCGCCGGGCGGCACGGGAAACAACGCGCAGTCATCGCCCACGCCCAGCAACCCCGTGGGCGCGGTGCGGGTGAAATAGCGCGCGATCAAGTCAAATTCGGACGCCACGGCAACTCCGAGATGCCGGCATTGGGGCCGGTTGGAAACACAAACGCGAAGGGGTCAGGAGCAGACCACGCCTGGCGCACCGGTTAACGATGCGCACAGGGCGGCATGCGCCTGACCCCTTCGTCGGGCCCGGATCAGCGTCGCTGCTGCGCCGCCGCCTGGACCTCGTTGGCACGCACGTCAGCGGCCAGCTTGTCCAGCACGCCGTTGACGAACTTGAAGCCGTCGGTACCGCCGAACGACTTGGCCAGTTCAACGGCTTCGTTGATGGCAACCTTGTACGGCACTTCGACATGGTGAATCAGTTCGAAACTGCCGATCAACAGGATGCCATGCTCAACGGGCGACAACTCGGCCAGCGGGCGGTCGACATAGGGCGTGAAGCGCTCGCGCAGCGCCGGGGCTTCGCGCAGGACACCATGCAGCAAGGTCTTGAACCATTGCGCGTCGGCCTCGGAAAAATCCTCGGTGTCGCGCAGATGGGCGTCGATCTCGCCGGCGTCCTGCGTGCCTTCGCCGCCGCGCAGCAGCCACGCGTAAACGCCTTGCAGCGCGAATTCGCGTGCACGGCGGCGTGCGCTGCGCGCGTTGGCGCGGGCTTGCGCCGCGCTATCAGCGCTGGTCGTCGTCTTCTTCGTCGTCAAAATCTTCGTCCTCGTCGTCTTCGTCTTCGTCTTCTTCCTCGGGTTCCAGCGCCGCCACCAGGTTGGCCATTTCAACGGCCACCTGGGCGCAATCGCGGCCCTTGCCGGCGGCGCGGGCTTGCGCCTGCTCGTCGGTGTCGACGGTCAAGACGCCGTTTGCGACGGGGATGCCGGTTTCCAGGGAGATACGGGTGATTGCAGTGGCCGTTTCATTGCTGACCACTTCAAAGTGATAGGTCTCGCCACGGATGACGGCGCCGAGCGCGATCAAGGCGTCGAATTCAAACGTTTCGGCCATGTGGGACAGGGCCACGCCCAGTTCCAGGGCGCCCGGGACGGTGGTGACCATCACGTCGCGTTCGTCCACGCCCAATTCGGCCAGTTCCTTCAGGCACGCTTCGAGTTCGGCCTGACCGATTTCTTCGTTGAAGCGGGCGCGTACGATGCCGATGTGCAGCCCTTCGCCGTTCAGGTCGGGGGTAAGGATGTAAGGGTTCATGTGTCGGCCTTCAGTGTGTTGCGGGAGTATTCTGCGGGTCGCAATCGTAACCCGTAATGGTCAGGGAAAAGCCCGCCATGCTGGGCATCTTGCGCGGTCGGGCCAACAGCCTCATCTGGCCCACGTTCAGGTCGCGCAGGATCTGGGCGCCGATGCCATACGTGCGCAAGCCGAAGCGGTCGGTGCTGGCGGCGGCGTCGGCCTGGGCCTTCGGGTCGCTCCAGCCGGCAATCTGGCCAAACAGGTGTTCCGTGGACGACTGGCAGTTCATCAGCACCAGCACGCCGGCCGGCGCGGCGGCGATGGCTTGCAGCGCCTGCGCCACGCCCCAGCTGTGCGGGCTGGCGCCGGTGTCCAGCACGTCCAGCACCGAGGCCGGTTCATGCACGCGAACCAGCGTTTCGACGTCGGGGGAAACGTTACCATGCACCAGCGCCAGATGGGCCGAGCCCGTGGCGCCGTCTTCGTAGGCCACGGCCTCGAACGTGCCCCAGGCCGTCTTCATGGGGCGCTTGCCCACGCGCTTGACGATGGATTCGTGTTCGCTGCGGTACTGGATCAGGTCGGCGATGGTGCCGATCTTCAGCTTGTGCTGGCGGGCAAATTCCACCAGGTCCGGCAGGCGCGCCATGGTGCCGTCGGGCTTCAGGATTTCGCAGATGACGGCGGCGGGCGTCAGGCCGGCCATGGCGGTCAGGTCGCAGCCCGCTTCGGTGTGGCCGGCGCGCACCAGCACGCCGCCGGGCACCGCGCGCACCGGGAAGATGTGGCCGGGCTGGACCAGGTCAGACGGCTTGGCGTCGCGCGCCACGGCCACCTGGATGGTGCGGGCGCGGTCGGCGGCCGAAATACCGGTTTCAACACCTTCGGCGGCTTCGATCGACTGCGTGAAGTTGGTGCCGTAGCGCGTGCCGTTGCGGGCCGCCATCATGGGCAGTTCCAGCTGGCGGCAGCGTTCTTCGGTCAGGGTCAGGCAGACCAGCCCGCGGCCGTGGGTCACCATGAAGTTGATGGCTTCGGGCGTGACGAATTCGGCGGCCATGACAAGGTCGCCCTCGTTTTCACGGTCTTCTTCGTCAACCAGAATGACGATACGGCCGGCGCGAAGCTCGGCGATGATCTCGGCAACAGAGGCGATACCGAAGGATTCCGGCTCGGAGCCGGGCAAAGAGGACAACTGGACGGACATGGCGGGCACGCAAACCAGGCGGGAAAGCCCGGATTTTACCGCCCCTGGGCCCAGAACCCCTATTGGTCTGCAAGAAGCCCGTCCGGCGGGGGCCATACGGTTAAACTTTCGCCCGGAGATCCCCCTTAAAACTCGAAGGAAAAACCTCATGCAAGCCCTTGCGGCCATGCCTTTGACCGTGGCGGCGGCGGTTCGCGTCGTCCTGACCGACATTGACGACACGCTGACCACCGAAGGCCGCCTGCCGGCCGACGCCTACGCCGCGCTGGAACGCCTGGAACAGGCGGGAATCCAGGTGGTGCCCATCACCGGCCGCCCGGCCGGCTGGTGTGACCATATCGCCCGCATGTGGCCGGTGCGCGCCGTGGTGGGGGAAAACGGCGCGTTCTATTACGCGTATGACCGCCAAGCCCGCCGCATGACGACCCACTACTGGACGGACGCCGCCTCGCGCCAGGCCAGCCGCAAGCGGCTGGACGCCATCCGCGACCGCGTGCTGGCCGAGGTGCCGGGCTGCGCGGTGGCCAGCGACCAAGACTATCGCGTGGCCGACCTGGCCATCGATTTCTGCGAAGACGTGCCCGCGCTGCCGGATTCGGCCGTCAGCAAGATTGTCCAGATCTTCCACGACGCCGGGGCGCAGGCCAAGGTCAGCTCGATCCACGTGAACGGCTGGTTTGGCGACTACGACAAGCTGACCATGACGCGCACGATGTTCCAGCAAGAATTCGGCCAGGACGTGGCCGACGCGTTGGACAGCACGCTATTCATCGGCGATTCGCCCAACGACGAGCCGATGTTTGCGTACTTTCCGATTTCGGTCGGCGTGGCGAACATCCAGGCGCAATTGCACCGCTTGAAAGACCGCCCCGCATTCGTGGCCGCCTATCACGGCGGCGCCGGCTTCGTCGAAATGGCCGACCGGCTGCTGGCGGCGCGCCCGCAGCCACAGGCCGCGCAATCATCCCCAGCCCGATCGGCGTAAGGGCAGACACACCGTGGCCACCCCCAAGACCCCCGCCGCGCCCGCCAATGACGGCCGCCGCAGCATCCAATCCATTGAAGTGGGCGTGCCGTTGCTGTCCGCCCTGGTCGACGCCGGCAAGCCTTTGACCTTGCGCGACCTGGCGGCGGGCGCCGGCATGACGTCCGCCAAGGCGCACCCCTATCTGGTCAGCTTCATCCGCGTGGGGCTGGTGCAACAGGACGCGGTTACCGGCCAGTACGAGCTTGGCCCCTTCGCCTTGCAGATGGGCCTGGTCAGCCTGCAACGGCTGGACCCGGTGCGCATTGCCATGCCCGAAATCGCCAAGCTGCAATCGGACATCGGTCACACGCTAGGCATCGCCGTGCTGGGTTCGCACGGCCCCACGATGATCCACATGACCGAAGCCAGCTACCCGGTGCACGTGAACATGCGCAAGGGCACGGTGATGTCCATGCTGCACACCGCCACCGGGCTGGTGTTCGCCGCGTGGCTGCCGCCTAAGGTCAGCGAGCACTACATTGCCCGCGAAGAAGGCGACACCGCGGTCATCGCCAGCGTGCCGCCGCCGCGCAAGGCGTCTCGCGCCAATATCGAGGCCCAGCTGGCCGACATCCGCGTGCACGGCATGGCGCGCGCACTGGGCAACCCGCTGCCGGGCGTGGATGCGCTGTCGGTGCCGGTGTTCGACAACACCGGCAACATCGTGCTGGCGCTGACCAGCCTGGGGCCGACGGGGCTGTTCGATGTGTCATGGGACGGCACGATCGCCAAGCCGCTTCAGGCCTGCGCGCACGAGATCTCACGCAAGCTGGGCTATCGGGTCTGACTTGCCCTGCCGACGTTCGCAAACAAACGAACATAAAGCGAACAATTCGAACAAATCCCGAAAAGAAAGGCAGGGACTTTCCCAGGTGTGCCTGTCCCCTCTTGTGTGTTTGAATTCAGGAAATATTCAAATTCATCCGAGAGGAGACAAAACCATGCACGCGATGCGTCTTATGCAAGCGGCCGCCCTGGCCGCATTCGCCGTTGGCGGTTCCGCCGCCAACGCCGCCGACACCTGCTCGAACCGCGGCGATCTGGACCAGATGTACTGCGACGCCAACAAGGATCTGGTGGCGGATACGCCCGCCGACGCCTCCAAGCAGAAAACGCCGTCGACCCTGGTGTTCACCTACACCCCCGTGGAAGACCCCGCCGTATACGAAGACATCTTCAAGCCCTTCACCAAGCACCTGTCCGAATGCACGGGCAAGCGCGTCGTTTTCTATCAGGTGCAAAGCAACGCGGCTGAAATCGAAGCCATGCGCTCGGGCCGCCTGCACGTGGGCGGTTTTTCGACAGGCCCCACCGCCTTCGCGGTGAACATTGCCGGCGCGGTGCCGTTCGCGGTCAAGGGTTACGCCGACGGTTTCCAGGGCTACAACCTGATCGTCATCGTCAAGAAAGACAGCCCGTACCAGAAGCTGACGGACCTGAAGGGCAAGAAGCTGGCGCACACCGCGCCGTCGTCGAACTCGGGGCACATGGCGCCCGTGGCCCTGTTCCCCAAGGAAGGCCTGACGCCGGACAAGGACTACAAGGTGGTGTTTTCGGGCAAGCACGACCAGTCCGTCATGGGCGTGAATTCGGGCGACTACGACGCTGCCGCCGTGGCGTCGGACGTGTTCAAGCGCATGGTCGAACGCGGCCAGGTCAAGGAAGCCGATTTCCGCGTCATCTACCGCAGCGAAAAATTCCCGACCTCGTCGTTCGCCTATGCGCATGACCTGGAGCCCAAGTTCCGCGACCAGATGCTCAAGTGCTTCTACGACTACCGCTTCCCCGCGGAAATGTCCAAGGCCTTCGATGGCGCCGACCGCTTCTATCCGGTGACCTACCAGAAGGACTGGGCCATCGTCCGCCAGGTGGCTGAATCGGGTGGCGAGAGCTTCAACCGCGCCGCCTATGACCGCGAATCCGCAAAGAGCAAGAAGTAATCCAGCATGACGACGTCGCTACGCATTTCCGGCCTGGTCAAGGAATACCGGGCCGGCCGGCCGGTTCTCAATGGCATCAACCTTGAAATCGCCGGTCAAGGCCTGACCGCCATCATCGGCCCTTCCGGCACGGGCAAAAGCACGCTTCTGCGCTGCATCAACCGGCTGATCGAACCCACCCAGGGCGAGATCGTGTTGCAGTCCAAGGATGGCGCCGTGGACCTGGCCCGTGTGCGTGGCGCGTCGCTGCGCCGCGCCCGCCGGCGCATCGGCATGGTGTTCCAGGAATACAACCTGGTCGAACGCCTGACCGTCATGGAAAACCTGCTGACGGGCCGGCTGGGCTATACCTCGGCGCTGAAGGCCTGGATGCGCCGCTTTGAACCCGAAGATATCGAGCATGCCTACAAGCTGCTGGACACCGTCGGGCTGGCGGGTTTTGCCGACCAGCGCGCCGATGCGCTGTCGGGCGGCCAGCGCCAGCGCGTGGGCATCGCCCGCGCGCTGATGCAGCGCCCCCAGCTGCTGCTGGCCGACGAGCCGACCTCGTCGCTGGACCCGAAGACCTCCGTTGAAATCATGGAGTTGCTGTCCGACCAGGGCAGCGCCACCGGCATCCCCGTCATCGTCAACATCCACGACGTGGAACTGGCGCGCCGCTACGCGACCCGCATCGTCGGCATGTCCGGCGGGCATGTGGTCTACGACGGCGACGGCCAGGGGCTGGACGCCGCCATGCTCAAGACCATCTACGGAGGCGAGTCTTGGCTGGAATGACGCACCCCCGGGGCGGTCGCCCCTTTGCCATGTCCGGGCGCGCCAAGGCGGGCCTGGTGTTGCTGGTGATCTACACCATCTATGCGGGCGCGCAGCTGGATTTCAGCTGGGCGCGCTTCGAAACCGGCATGGGACACGCGTCGACGTTTCTTTCGCGCATGTTTCCGCCCAATTTCGAAAAGCCCGCCACCTTGTGGAAGGGCATTGCCGAAAGCCTGGAAATTGCCGTGCTGGCCTCGGTGCTGGGCATTCTGTTCGCCTTGCCCGTGGGCCTGCTTGGCGCGCGCAACATGATGCCCGCCTGGGTGTCGTGGCCCGCGCGTTCGCTGGTGGCCTTGTGCCGCGCGCTGCACCCGGTCATCGTCGCCATCCTGTTCGTGAAAGCCGTGGGCTTTGGCGCGCTGGCGGGCATCCTGGCGTTGACGGTGGCGTCCATCGGTTTCATCGGCAAGCTGTTCACCGAGGCCATCGAAGAGATATCGCTAAAGCAGGTGGAAGCGGTGCGCGCCAGCGGTGCGTCGTTTGCCAACGTGATCATCTTCGGCGTGCTGCCGCAGGTGTTCGCGCGCTTTATCGGCTTTGCCACCTACCAGTTCGACTCGAACCTGCGCAACTCCACCATGGTGGGCATCGTGGGCGCGGGCGGGGTGGGCGGCACGCTGTTCTCGGCGTTCCAGCGCTTTGACTACGACTTCATCAGCGCCATCCTGCTGACCTTGATTGCCATCATCATGCTGGGCGAAATCATCGCGGGCTTCGTGCGCGCCGTGTTCCTGGACAACCTGGGTTTTGACCGCATCCTGCAAGGCCGCTTCGCCGGCGCGCGCGGTATCGGTTCCGGCAAGCCGCCGGTGGCCCGCAAGGCCGAGGTGGAAGAATGAACGCCCACGCCTCAAGCCTGAATCCGCCCGGCTCGCCGCGTGTGTGGCTGCGCTACAGCATGGGCCAGCGGCTGCTGCGCTTTGCGCTGTATCTGCTGGTGGTGGCGGCCATCGCGCAAGCCATACGCGGCGTGGAAGTCATACCGGAATTCCTGTATGACGCGCCCGAGCAGATGGCCGACCTGTTTCGCCGCATGTGGCCGGTCGATTGGGCCTACTACCCGGACGGCGTGCACAGCGCGCTGATCGAAACGCTGCACATCGCCACCCTGGGCACCATCCTGTCCGTCTTCATGGCGGTACCGGTGGGCCTGCTGGCGGCCAACAACCTGACGCCCAGCAAAACCATCAACATGCTGGCACGATTGATTCTGGTGTCCAGCCGGTCGGTCAATTCGCTGGTGTGGGCGCTGCTGTTCATCGCCATCTTCGGGCCGGGCGCGCTGGCCGGCACGCTGGCCATTGCGTTCCGCTCCATCGGGTTCGTGGGCAAGCTGGTGGGCGAAGCCATCGAAGAAGCGCAGCGCGGGCCGATCGAAGCGGTTACCGCCACGGGGGCCAGCAAGGCATCAGTACTTTGGTATGCCTACTGGCCGCAGATCCGCCCGGCGTTCTGGTCCATCGTGCTGCTGCGCTGGGACATCAACGTGCGTGAATCCGCCGTGCTGGGGCTGGTGGGCGCGGGCGGTATCGGCATGGCGCTGGATACGGCGCTGAACCTGTTCCAGTGGGATCGCGTGGCGCTGGTGCTGGCCGCCATCTTCGTTGTGGTCGTGCTGGCCGAAATCATCATCACGCAGGCGCGCAAGCGCATCCTGTAAGCGCTGGTTCCTGATTACGCTTGTCGGTTTCCCCTGACCAGCGCTCCTTGGCGCCGCCCTTGAGAAAGGGCGGCGTTTTTCTTTGGCCGGGCAGCAGCGGCTTGTTGTGCACCGCGAATGGCGACTATGCTCGATGTGACCAAAATATGACCCGTCATCAAATCCGCCCCCTTGCTTGATTAAGATCTCGGCTTTTGCCGTCGGACACCCCCCGCCATGTCGGAACAGGAATTGAAACTGCACGTGCCCGCCGCGACGCGCCAGGCCGTAAAGAACGAAGTCAAGCAACGCGACGCCACGCGCATCCGTCTGCATGCCATGTACTTCGACACGCCCGAACGCGAGCTGGCGCGGGCGCGCATTGCCATCCGGCTGCGCCAGGAAGGCCCGGATTGGGTGCAGACCCTGAAGATGCCCGGCATCAACGCCATCACGCGCATCGAACTGAACCACCCCCGGCCCGGCCCCGTGCTGGACCTGTCCGTCTATGCCGGCACCGAAGTCGAAGAGGCGCTGGGCGCGGTCAAGGGCGAACTGGGCCTGCGCTATGAAACGGACGTGCTGCGGCTGCTGCGCAAAGTCCGCACGCGTTACGGCACGGTCGAGCTGGCCTTCGACACCGGCATCCTGCGTGCCGGCGCGCTGGAGCTGCCGATTTCCGAACTGGAATTTGAATTGATGTCGGGCCGCCCCGCCGCCATCTTCGCCGTGGCGCGTGGCTGGCAACAGCGCCACAGCCTGGTGCTGGACCCGCGCAGCAAGTCCGAACGCGGCGACGCGCTGGCGCAACTGGCCCACAAGCTTGCCGTTGAGGACGCCAACCCCGGCGACGACCTGGAAGCGCGCCGCGCCCAGGCCATTGCCCAATTCTGGGCACCGCGCGGTGCTGCCCCGGTCAAGCTGCGCGAGGACATGACGGCGCCGCAAGCCATGGGCCGCATCGCCGCCGAATGCCTGGACCAGATCGCGCGCAACGCCGCCGTGTTGGCCGAAGTCGATACCGAAGGCGTCTACCGCGCCGGCAATTCCGAACACGTGCACCAGTTGCGTGTGGGCGTACGCCGCCTGCGCTCGGCCTGGAAGTTGTTCGACGGCTGGGTGGCGCCGGTGCCGGACACACTGCTGCAAGGCGTGCGCACGCACTTTGCCGCCTTTGGGGCCAACCGCGACCAGGACGTGCTGAATGAAACGGTGGCGCCCGCACTGATCCGCGCCGGCATGCCCGTGATTCCGATGGAAGCCGCGCCGCCTGAACAGGACGCGCAGACGATTGCCGCCGGCAAGGCGTTCCAGGCCTGGCTGCTGGAGCTGCTGGAATGGAGCCTGGAGGTGCCGCCCCCCTTGCCTTCGGGCGGCGCGCAAACCGTGGCCAACGGCACGCCCAGCGACGCCGCGCCCGAACCGGCCATCCGACTGGAAGGCGCACTGGCCGCCACCAGCGTCAAGCCGACCATCATCCCCATGCTGGCGCCCGAACCCGATCCGCACCATCTGCGCAAACAACTGGCGCGGCGCCTGCACCGCTGGCACAGCAAGGTGGCGGAACAGGGCACGCAGTTCTCCAAGCTGGATATCCCCACGCGCCATGAATTGCGCAAGCGCGGCAAGCGGCTGCGCTACAGCCTGGCGTTTGCCGAATCGCTGCTGCCCGCCGCCAAGCTGCGCGGCTACCGCAAGCTGTTGTCCCGCGTGCAGGACGTGCTGGGCGAAATCAACGATCTGGCCGTCGCCAAGGACTACTACGAGTCGTGCACCGCCACGCATCCGCAAGCTTGGTTCGCGCTGGGCTGGATCAGCGCACGGCTGGAGGAACTGGCCGTGGATGCACAAAAGGCCTTCGACGCCCTGGCGAAAAGCAAGCCGTTCTGGCGCTAGGCCAGGCCGCGCGCGGCTGCGCCACGCGTCTCGGCGTTGTGGCCTCTGCGAGCGCACATCGTTTGCGGGGCAGTGTCTGGCGGGCGCGTCGGCGCGTCGGCCCATCTACCCCATCTTCGCGACAATTGGCCGCGCGTTTTGCACCTGGACACGCTTCTAGCAAGGCGTTTCAAAAAAAGGGCCAGAGTCAGCAACCGGTCAGCTTGCTGTCAATTTGTCGACATTAACGGCGTCAATACTGGATAGCTGTCGCCCGGCCGCCCCGCGCCGGGTGCATTCGTGGCCCGCAGCATCCCGCCCGACATTCGTCCTGTGTGACGGCACGACGGCCCTTGCGGGCCGTCAGCCCATCCACAACGACCGAACCATGGAAACCCAATCCCCCTTGCTCGCCCATGCAAGACGAGGCCTTGCGGCCTTATGCGCCTTGTCGCTGGTGTTCGCGCTGTCCGCTTGCGGCGGTGACGACAACGACTCTGACGAACCGGCTCCCGCCCCGCCCACCACGACGCCCACCCCGCCCGCGCCCCCGGCCGCGTGCGCGGTGCACTGCGCGCCTTGAGCCCGTTTCCCATCGATCACCAGGACAGACAAGCCAATGACGTTCGACGCATCCAAACGAAAGTTCTTCAAGACCACCGTGGGCGCCACCGCCGCGGTCAGCGCACTGTCGATGTTCCCGCCCAGCATCCGCCGGGCGCTCGCCATTGAAGCCAGCAACGCCACCGGCACGATTCAGGACGTGAAGCACGTTGTGATGCTGATGCTGGAAAACCGTTCCTTCGACGGCTACTTCGGCACCTTCCCCGGCGTGCGCGGTTTTGGCGACCGCTTTCCCATTCCGCTGGCCAACGGCAAATCGGTATTCCACCAGACGCGCAGCGACGGCACCGAAGAATTGCCCTACCACCTGGACGCGGCGCAGGGCAACGCGCAACGCGCCGGCAGCACGCCGCACTCGTGGCCCAACTGCCAGGCGGCGTGGGACCACGGCCGCATGAACCAGTGGCCCAGCGCCAAGCAGCCGCTATCCATGGGTTACTACGAAACCGCCGAAGTGCCGTTCCACCGCGCGCTGGCCGACGCCTTCACGCTGTGCGACAACTACCACTGTTCGATGCACGCCGGCACCATCCCGAACCGCCTGTTTTTCTGGACCGGCACCAACGGCCCGTCGGGCGACAACGTGTCGGTGGTGATGAACGAATGGAACGACGGCGCCGACGTGGGCCCGTCCACCGAAGGCTGGACGTGGACCACCTATGCCGACCGCCTGCAAGCGGCCGGCGTCAGCTGGAAGGTCTACCAGAACATCCCCGACAACTTCGGCTGCAACGAGATGATGAGCTTTCGGCACTGGCGCGCCGAGATCGAAAAAATGCCGGCGGACCGCCGCGTCAGCAACCAGGGCGGCCCCGCGTACAACCCGGCCATCGACGACCAGTACAGCCCGCTGGCCAAGGGCTTTGGCAACACGATGGCCGACGGCGGCTTCCTGCAAAGCCTGCGCGACGACGTCGCGAACGGCACGCTGCCCGAAGTGTCTTGGATCATCCCACCGGCCGCCTACAGCGAGCACCCCGGCCCCTCCAGCCCCGCCAAGGGCGCGTGGTACATCCAGGCCGCGCTGGACGCGCTGACGCAGTCGCCCGAGGTCTGGAGCAAGACGGTGTTCCTGGTGACCTACGACGAGAACGACGGCTTCTTCGACCATATGCCCACACCGTCGGCGCCGTCGCGCAACGACGATGGCACGCTGGCCGGCAAGTCCACGCTGACCGACGCGCAGATGGCGTTTGAATACTTCACCTATCCGCCCGCCACGCCCAAGCAGCTGACCGCCGACGGCAAGCCGTTCGGCCCGGGCATGCGCGTGCCGATGTGGGTGATTTCACCGTGGAGCCGGGGCGGCTGGGTCAATTCGCAGGTGTTCGACCACACCTCCGCGCTGCGCTTTCTGGAACAGCGCTTTGGCGTCGTGGAACCCAACATCAGCGCGTTCCGCCGTGCCGTGTGCGGCGACCTGACCACCACGCTGGACTTCGTGTCGCCCAACAGCGCCCGCCTGCCGACCCTGTCGGGCCGCACGACCAAGACGGACGCCGACGGGCTGACGACCTGGCAGGAAGCGCAGCCGGCCATCGCCATCCCCACGCAGCAAACGCTGGCCCCCCAGGCCTCGGGCACGCGCCCGTCGCGCGCGCTGCCGTACGAGCTGCACACCAGCGCGCGCGAGCAAGCCCGCGAGAACCGCGTGCAGTTGCTGTTCGCCAACGCAAGCGGTGCGCAAACGGCAGCCGTCTTTCATGTGTACGACAAGCTGCACCTGGACCGCATTCCGCGCCGCTACGTGGTCGAAGCGGGCAAATCGCTGGATGACGTCTGGGACGTGTCGGGCGACAGCGGCCAGTACGACTTGTGGGTGCTGGGTCCCAACGGCTACCACCGTTCATTCGCGGGCGACTTGATGCGCGCGGCCGGCGCACAGCCCGAAATCCAGGTCTGCTACGTGCCGTGCGACGACGCCCAGGTGCAGGTCAAACTGCACAACAACGGCACGCAGGACTGCGTCTTCACGGTGCAAGCCATGGCCTACCGCAACGATGGCCCGTGGACGGCATCGGTGGCGGCGGGACAGGTCGGCGAACTGAGCTGGCCGGTCACCAGCAGCGGCCAGTGGTACGACTTCACGGTGGGCTGCGACACCTACCCGGCATTCAAGCGGCGCTTTGCGGGCCGCATGGAAACGGGCAAGCACGGCATCAGCGACCCGGCGATGGGGCAGCTGGACAGCTGATAACCAAAACGGGACGGCGCCTGGGGCGTCGTCCCGTTTTGCGGCCCGGTGGGCCAGCGATCGGCTGCCGGGTCAGTGCCGGATCAATCCGCCAGCAAGGCGCCCGCGAATTCGTCCGCGACGAAGGGTTGCAGGTCTTCCAGGCTTTCGCCCACGCCGATCCAGTACACCGGAATCGGACGCACGCCCTGGCTGCCCGCCGCCACGGCGGCCAGCGTGCCGCCCTTGGCAGTGCCGTCCAGCTTGGTCACGACCAGGCCGGTCAGGTTGATGGCGGCATCAAAGGCGCGAATCTGCGCCAAGGCGTTCTGGCCCGTGTTGCCGTCCACCACCAGCAGCACTTCGTGCGGCGCCGATGCATCCGCCTTGCCGATGACGCGACGGATCTTTTTCAGTTCTTCCATCAGGTGCAGCTGCGTGGGCAGGCGACCCGCCGTGTCCACCATGACCACGCCCATGCCGCGCGCGCGGCCGGCGTTGACGGCGTCAAAGGCCACGGCAGCCGGGTCGCCCCCCTCTTGCGAAATGACGCTGACGTTGTTGCGGCTGCCCCATTCCACCAATTGTTCGCGCGCGGCCGCGCGGAAGGTATCGCCCGCCGCCAGCAACACGCTGGCGCCCTGGCGCTGGAACGTGTGCGCCAGCTTGCCGATAGACGTGGTTTTGCCGGCGCCGTTCACGCCGGCAATCATCACCACCAGCGGCTTGGCGCTGGTCAGATTGAAGCCGCGCTCCAGCGGGCGCAGGTGGTCGGCCAGCAACTGTCGCAGCGCGGCCTTGACCTTGGCGGGGTCTTCGATGCGTTCTTTCTTGACCCGCGCACGCAGCGCGGTCAACAGCTTCTCGGTGGCCTCCAGGCCCGCATCGGCCATAATGAGCGCCGATTCGAGTTCCTCGAACAGGTTTTCATCGACCTTCACACCGACGAAAATGCCACCAATGCTCTGACCCGTACGCGACAAGCCCTGCTTCAAGCGCGACAGCCAGGAAGATTTCCTGGGCGCTTCGGGGGTGGGAGTGGGTGCGGGTGCGGGTGCGGGCGTCGGCGTCGACTCGGGCGCCGGTGCAGGCGTTACGATCGGCGCGGGCGGCACAACCGACGCTGGCGCGGCGGCTGGTGCCGGGGCTGGTGCCGGGGCTGGTGCTGGTGCCGGCGCTGGTTCGGCGGAAGGCGCCGTTGCGGGCGCAGGCGCGAATGCCGAAGGGGTCTGAGGCGCGGCAGCCGGTGCAGGCGCGGACGATACCGTCGACGCCGACATCGGCAACGGTGCACGCACGGATTCGGCGGCAGGCGCGGGCGGTGTAGCTGGTGTAGCCGGTGTAGCCGGTGTAGCCGGTGTAGACGACACAGCCGGCGCGCTCGGGACGGCCGGCGTTGCCACCGTAGGCGCCGCGGGCGATACCGGGGGCGTAATCTGCGGCGACGGCGCGGCAGGCGCAGGCGCGGTACCCGGCGCGGGCGCCGTGCTGACGGGCGCCGGGCTGAGGGGCGCCGGGCTCACTGGCGTCGGGCTGACTGGCGCGGCAACGGGCTCCGTGGGCGCTACGGGGGCGTCCACGACCTCCGGCGGCGGCGCGGGCTGGGCCGGCGCGGCGGGCGGAGGGGTTTTTTTCTTGAAGAAGCGGCTAAACATGGGTCACAAGTATATTCGTATCGTCGGGGGCCAATACAGGCGCACCCCCATCGCCGTGCCTGACGTGGAGACGCTGCGCCCCACGCCCGACCGGGTTCGCGAAACGCTGTTCAACTGGTTGAATCATCTCTGGGCCGGCGAATTTGCCGACAAACAGGTACTGGACTTGTTCGCCGGCAGCGGCGCCCTGGGCTTCGAGGCGGCGTCTCGCGGCGTGGCGCATGTGCAGATGGTCGAGCGGGACAAGACCGCCGCGTCCGCGCTGCGGACACTGCGCGACAAGCTCAAAGCCGACATGATACGCATCCACGTGGGCGACGCCATGCAGGTCGCCGAACGGATGGATGCGTCCCGCTTTGACCTCATCCTGTTGGATCCACCCTTCGGACAGGGTTGGCTGCCGCGCCTGTGGCCGATCTTGCCCGGTATTCTCAGCCCGCACGGGCTCGTCTACGTCGAGGCGGAAACGGCCATCGAAGCCCCCGAAGGTTTCCAGATCTTGCGGCAGGACAAGGCAGGGGCGGTCCACTACCATCTGCTGGAATTTGCTGCATTGCGGAAATAGATCAATAATCCGAGCTTCGGAGGATGGTGTACACCACTAATAACGGTACGGAGCTCGCATGATCATCGCTGTATATCCCGGCACTTTCGACCCGCTGACCCGCGGCCACGAAGACCTGGTCCGCCGTGCGGCCACGCTTTTCGACAAGGTCGTGGTGGGCATCGCCCACAGCCGCAACAAGAAGCCTTTCTTCAGCATCGACGAACGCGTTGAAATCGCGCGCGAAGTGCTGGGCCACTATCCCAACGTGGAAGTGCAAAGCTTTGGCGGCCTGCTGAAGGACTTTGTGCGCGACCAGAACGGGCGCGTCATCGTGCGCGGCCTGCGCGCCGTGTCCGACTTCGAATACGAATTCCAGATGGCCGGCATGAACCGCCACCTGCTGCCCGACGTCGAAACCCTGTTCATGACGCCGTCGGACCAATATCAATTCATCTCGGGCACCATCGTGCGTGAAATCGCCCAGCTGGGCGGTGACGTCAGCAAGTTTGTGTTCCCGTCCGTGGAACGCTGGTTGCAGGAAAAGGCCAAGGAACGCCGCGAGCAATCCTGGCCGGGCTGATCCACCGGCACGGCACCATCCCGAAGGGCGCGATTCGCGCCCTTCTTGCGCTGGGCGGGCCGGCAGTACAATGGCAGCCGCCCCCGGCTTTACACCGTTGCCCACCATGGCCTTGCTCATCACCGAAGAATGCATTAATTGCGACGTTTGCGAGCCCCAGTGCCCGAACGACGCGATCTCCATGGGTGATGACTATTACGTCATCGACCCCGACAAATGCACCGAGTGCGTCGGCCATCACGACGAACCGCAGTGCAAGGTGGTGTGCCCGGTAGAGTGCATTGAATTGCACCCTCAGTGGAACGAAGGCCAAGAGCAGCTTATGGCCAAGTACCGCCGTCTGACCGGTGCCGCATGAGCGACGCCACGCAGCACGGCATTCCCCTTCCGCCTGGTTCCCACCACGCCCGCCGCGATATCTCGGCATCGGCAATTGCCGCCGGCGTGGTCGCGGTGCTGGTCAGCTTCGGCGGCACCGCCGTGCTGATGGTGCAGGCCGGCCACGCGGCTGGCCTGGACGCGGCGCGCATCGGGTCGTGGATCGGTTCACTCAGCCTGGCATTCGGATTTGGCGGCGCGTTCTACAGCCTGCGCACCGGCCTGCCCATCGTGATGGCGTGGTCCACACCCGGCGCGGCGCTGCTGGTGACCGCGCTGGTGGGCGTGCCGTTCAACGAAGCCATCGGCGCCTACATCCTTGCGGCCGGCCTGACGCTGGCCTGTGGCCTGTTCGGCTGGATCGACCCCATTCTGCGCCGCATTCCCGGTGAAATCGCCGCCGCCATGCTGGCCGGCGTGTTGCTTAACTTCGGCATGGGCATCTTCAGCAACGTCGCGCACCAGCCCGGCCTGGTGCTGGCCATGTGCGCCACGTACCTGTTGTGCCGACGCTGGGCGCCGCGCTATGCGGTGCTGCTGGTGATGATCGTCGCCATTGCGCTAGCCTTCGCGCTGGACATGATCCGGCTGGACCTGCTGGACTGGAGCCTGACGCAATTCGTATGGACCACGCCGGAGTTCAGCGCGCAAGCCGCCGTCAGCCTGGGCATTCCGCTGTTCGTCGTCGCCATGGCGTCGCAGAACCTGCCCGGCCTGGCCATTTTGCAGGCGGCGGGCTATCGCCCCCCGGCTTCGCGGATTGTGGCCGCCACGGGCTTTCTGGGCCTGCTGGCCGCACCGTTTGGCGCGCACAGCGTCACGATGGGCGCGATCAGCGCCGCCATCTGCACCGGCCCCGAAGCGCATCACGACCCTTCCAAGCGCTACATCGCCGCCGCCACCTACGGCTTGGGCTATGTGGGCCTGAGCGTCGTGGCGGGCGCGGTGGCCGTGTTCTTCCAGGCCCTGCCCGCCGCCCTGCTGGCTGCGTTGGCGGGCTTGGCGCTGTTGGGCACGATCATGGGCGGCATGTCGGCCGCCATGGTCAACCCGCAACGACGCGAAGCCGCGCTCATCACCTTGCTGGCAACGGCGTCGGGCTTCAGTTTCTGGGGTATTGGGTCGGCCTTCTGGGGCTTGGTGGCGGGCCTGCTGGCCCACGCGGCGTTCGAGTTCAAGCGGCGTCCGTAAACGCGGCGGCCCTTCAGTCCGGCCAGGAGGCCACGGGCGTGTCGGGGTGCACCTTCATGATCCGGCACGGCACCTGCACGAAGTTCGAGATCCAGGCCGCGGCCAGTTCCCCTTCGTCGATCACATCGATGGTCTGGTCGCCCACCTTCATGCTGTAGCGCACGCTGTCGTCGTCTTCGATAACGTCCAGCGGGATGTCCATGCGCAGCATGCCCGGCGCTTTCAACACCAGGTAACCCAGGCGCAATTCCACCGCAACGTCGGCCAGCCGGGGGCACAGTTCGCGGTTCAGCCACTGGCCGGAATCATTGGCGATGAGCCATTGGCGGTGATACGCCGCGGCGGCCGGCTGCGCCGTAACGCCGCATTGCGCGATGGGCTGGAAGCTATCGGTGCTCATTTGCCTAGCAGTCCTTTCAGGGCCTTGTCCACGGCTGCGCCGTTGCCGTTGCCGTTCTTGCCCGAGACGGCGTCACGCAGCTTGTTTTCCAGGCTGCGCTTGAGGATGGCGCCGATAGCGTCTTTCCACAGCAGCGTGTACGTGGGCTTGTCGAACGGGCCCTTCACATGTACGGGAATCGTCACGTCCTTCAGGTCGATCAGTTCCTGGCCTTCGGGGTTGGCCGCCGGATTGACGACGCGCGCACGCGCCACCAGGTCCAGCTCGCTCTTGACGAAGTCGATGTTGGCCGGCTCGCCCTGCGTCACGCGCAGCAGCGGCGACACGATGTTCAGGCGCTTGACGGCCGCCACGCCCTTGGTGAAGGCAAGGTCCGCGTCCATTTCTGAAAACTCGGTCTGCTTGCTGGTGTCGGCGGGCACGGTTTCGTCTTGCGATTCCGGCTTGAAGGCCGCCTTCAGTTCGCGCAGCGTCTGGGTCAGGTTGATGCCCTTGACCGCGCCGTCGCGCAGGCGCACCTGCAACGTGCCGCCCAGCGCGCTTTTCATCGCGTAGGCATTGGCGCCGGCCGTCTTCAAGTCCAGCGCCAGGCTGCCCGTGCCGCTGAGCACGTTGCGGTTGGCCAGGTCCATCAACAGCGGTTCGATCGCGATACCCGCCAGCGACATCTTGCTGGCCAGCTGGTTGCCTTGCGCCGCGTCCACCGACAACGCGCCCGCCAACTTGCCGCCGTACAAACCGGCGGTCAGGCTGGAGATTTCCAGCTTGCCCTTGTCAAGCTTGACCACGGCGGCCACTTCATCCGCCTTCAGGCCACGCACCACCAGCTTGCCGACCTTCAACGTGCCGTTGACGCTGGGACCAACCAGCGCGGACAGGTCGATGGTGTCGTCCACCGGCGCAGCGGGCGCGGGCGGCGCGGCGGGCTTGGAATCATCCTTCTTGCCATCGGCGGGGGGCTTGGGCGGCGCGGCCACCACGGGCGGCACCAGCTTGTCCAGGTCCAGCGTGTCCACCACCAGCGCAAACTTCACCGCAGGCGTTTGCGACAGCTTGGTGATGTCGGCGCTAAGGTCGAACTTGCCGCCTTCCAGCACGGCGTTGATCTTGCTGCTTGCCTGGTCTTTCAGCAGGTCGGCGTTCAGGCTGCCGATCACCGGAATCTGCAAGCTGCCCTTGGGCAAGCCCGGGTCGGTGATATTGACGTCGCCGCGCAGCGCCGACAAACCGCCGCTACGCTGCAACAGGTTCAAAGTCAGCGGCGATGCAAAATTCAGCTTCACGACGCGGTCGCCATTCTTGGACGTGCTGTCCAGCTTGGCTTCCTTGATGTCGAGTTCGGCGGCGTTGCCGCTGATGCCGTTCAGGCCAAAGCTGGCATCCAGGCCGCTGATGCGCACGCGGCCGGTCAGCGCTTCACCGGTGGCCGAGGTAGGCGAAATGTTCAGCGCGGGCGCGTCCACGGCGAATTCAAACGGGCCGTCAGCCGAGCCGCCCTTGGCTCGCACCGCCAGCTTTTCAATTTGCAGCTGGCTCTTGTGCGGGTCGATCGCCAGCTTGGGCATGGCCACGCTGGCTTCCACATTGGTGGCGCGCGCCGCCGGGTCCGTGATGTCGCCCTGGAAAACCACTTCCAGACCGGCCACGTCCAGCGCGGATTTCTGGCCGTTGAAGGCCAGGTTGCCACGCACGGCAAGGCTCTTGGCCTCGGCGCCGGGCAGCTTGCCGTCCATGCGCAGGTCCAGTTTTTGTGCCGCGTAGCGCTTGGCGGACGGGTCCAGCGTCAACAGGGCCTGCCCCGTCAGGTTGGCGTCCACGCGCGGGTTGCCGCCTTCCACGCGCGCCGTCAGGCGCACATCAAAGGGTTGGTTGAACGTGACGCGGCCAGTATTGGCGTTGATCTTCGTAACCGCCACCGCCATGCCGGAGATTTCGTCCTGCAACTGCACTTCGCCGTCCTTCAAGTCCAGGCCGGCGATATCGATCTGCATGTTGTTGCGGGAGGGCGGCATGGTGCCGCTGGTGATGGCTTGCGCGGCGGTCTGTGCCGCGCCCACCAGGGCCTCGGCCGGATTGGACGGCGCGGTGGTGACGGTGGATGCGCCGCCGACCAGATTGCTGAAATTGAATTGGCCGTCCTTGCCGCGCACCACCCGGGCCTTCAAGCCGCTGATGGCCACGTGGTCGACCACGAAGCTGTTGGACAGCAAGGGCCAGACGGCAACCGCCAGGCGCGTGCTTTCAATGGAAGCGAAGGTGTCCGAGCTGTTGGGCTCGGACAGCGACACGCCCTGCACCGACAAGCCGATGCGCGGAAAGAGCGATAACTCGATCTCGCCGTCGATCGTCAATGTGCGGTGATAGCGTTCCTGCACAAGCTCTTCCAGCTTGTACTTGTACGCGTTGGGGTCGAATGTCAGCAAGAAGATGGCCAGGCCAACGACGGCCACGACAACCAACACAACCAGGCCTATCAAAATGCGCTTGAACCACGTTTTCATTGCTGCCCCGTCGGTACCTCGACTGGAAATTCTTGGATGCCGCCCACCGCGCAACGCGCGGGGATGGTGCTGTAGCGGCGGAAAACCCACGCGCCAATTGGAGCTGTCTGCCTTTCAGGGCGAGTCCTCGCTCCTGCCGGAAGCTTGTGGCCGCGGCGTTTGAAAAGAGGATCTACCAAGGAAGGCGTGCTGAAGACGTTGGAATCACCAACGTGCAGATTTCGCTATCGTAACAAATCGGGCCGGCTTAAAGCGGCCTTGTCAGACCATGACACCAAAAACGCGATAAGTCACGGGCGTATTTAATGGCGGCGTGGGGTCACGGCACCGGTCCGCCCGGCCCTGAAGCTGACAATTTTCTGTCCGGCGGATTGTAGGACTAGAATGATTGATCAATCAATCATTGATACATCCAACAATGTCCGCCCCCACTCCCAGCACCCCGCATTCGCCCGGCCAGGTGCTTCCCTTCCGGCAAACCCTGCTGGCCATGCTGGGCATGTGCTTCGTCATGATGATGGTCGCCATTGACCAGACCGTGGTGGGCACCGCGCTGCCCACCATCGTGGCCGAGCTCAAGGGCTTTGAACTGTACGCGTGGGTCGCCACGTCGTACCTGCTGACCTCGGTGATCACCGTGCCGATCTTCGGCCGCCTGGGCGATTATTACGGCCGCAAGCCCTTTGTGGTGGCGGCCATCATTCTGTTCACGCTGGCGTCAGCGCTCTGCGGCGCGGCCGACAGCATGCTCACGCTGGTGCTGGCGCGCGCCTTGCAGGGCATCGGCGGCGGCATGCTGGTGGGCACCGCGTTCGCCTCTATCCCCGACCTGTTCCCCGACCCGCACGTGCGCCTGCGCTGGCAGGTCATGCTCAGTTCCGCCTTCGGCATCGCCAACGCGGTCGGCCCCACGCTGGGCGGCGCGCTGACCGAACACTATGGCTGGCGATCGGTGTTCTACGTCAACCTGCCCATCGGCATCCTGGGCCTGTGGTTTGTATCGCGCTACCTGCCGCACCTGCGCAATCACACGTCCGGCAAAGTGCGGCTGGACTGGCAAGGCGCGCTGCTGATCGCGCTGGCGCTGGGCAGCCTGCAACTGCTGGTCGAGCTGCTGCCCAAGGAAGGGTTCAGCGGCCCCATCGTGCTGCTGGGCGCGGGCAGCATTGCCGCGTTCGGCCTGCTGATCTGGTGGGAAAAGCGTTGCCCGCATCCGCTATTGCCGCTGGACATGTTCCGCAATCGCGGCCTGGCCACGCTGTTCACGCTGGCGCTGCTGGTGGGCGTAACGATGTATTCGCTGCTGTTCTACGCGCCCTTGCTGCTGCAAGGCGGCTTCGGCCTGTCGCCGCAGGACGCCGGGCTGTTGATCACGCCGATGGTCGTTTTCATCACGGTGGGCAGCATCATCAACGGCCGCATCATCACGCGCATCCGCAACCCCAACCGCATGCTGTATGCGGGCTTTTTGCTGATGGCGCTGTCCTGTATGGGCATCGTCACCACGCACAACTACACGTCGCATGTGCTGATTGGCGCGTACATGCTGATGGCCGGCCTGGGCATGGGGTTCATCATGCCCAACCTGACCGTGTTCGCGCAGCAGACGGCGGGCCGCACGCACCTGGGCATCGCCACGGCGCTGTTGCAGTCGCTGCGCATGATCGGCGGCATGCTGGGCACGGCGGTCGTGGGCACCATGGTCAGCCACAGCTATTTCAGCGGCGTCGAGTCCACGCTGCGCGGCGCGTCGGCGCAATGGCTGCCTGAATTGAACGACCCGCAGATGCTGGTGAACCCCGCGGCGCAGACACAGTTCCTGGCACAATTGGCGCATCAAGGCCAGGACGGCACGTCGCTGATCGAGATCGCGCGAGTCGCGCTGGTGGGCGCCATCCATGAAGGCCAGCTCATCGCGCTGGCCGTCGCCATCTTCGCGCTCTGGTGCGTGCGACGCGTGCCGCTGGTGCAACTGGCCCGCCCCACCAAGGCGGAGCCCGCCGGCGTCGGAGAATAGCTTTTGCCCAGACAACAACAAGGCCTGCAAGTCATCCAGCACATGGGGCAGACGTACCGCGTCATGCAAAGCGCGTTCAGCAGCAAGGTAGGCCACGCCCTGCCCCGCTGGCGCATCCTGCTGGCCCTGCATGAAAACGGCCAGTGTTCGCAGAAGCACCTGGCCGAACGCTGCCGGCTGGACCCGGCATCATTGACCCGGCAGTTGCAGGCGATGCAGAAGCTGGGCTGGATTTCGCGCGCCGTGGATGCCCAGGACAACCGGCTGACCAATGCCACGCTGACCGCCACAGGGCAGGCGGTGGTGAACGAAGCGCTGCCTAAACGGGCAGCGTTTTTCGAAGAGGCGTTGAAGGGGTTGTCAGCGGCGGATGTGGACACGCTGAACCGGGTGCTGAGCGTGCTGGAGTCGAATTTTCTAAGGGCGGCGGGCGATAGGGGATAAGGGATAAGGCGGGGGCTGAAGCCGTGCACGGCTTCAGGTTCGCTTGATGTTCATTGCCCCCGATGCGTCTTGCCTGCCGAGCGGCTGCGCGTCCAAACCCGCCCGCAGCGTTCTTGCCAGCCGCGCCAGGCGCGCGGCGTCCGTTTTTTCCTGGCCGGCGTCCAGCAGCGCAATGATTTGATCAGCCAGGTCGATCAGCGTCGACGGCGCTTGCCGCGCAACGCCCAGCAGCGCGTCCGCCAACTCGCGGATATCGTCCGTGCAGGCGCGCGCTCCCTTTGCGGATAGCGACCGACCCAGTGTCGTGCAGCGCTGCGCGATGTCGCTCAGCCCAAACACGGCGCACGCGCCGCCCAACGAATGCAGTTCCGCCAACAATCCGGGCACATCTTCGTTGCGCAGACCTTGGTGCAGCGTCTGCACGCCGTCCAGACAGGATTGGACAAACGCTTGCCGGGTCTCATCGGCCATGGGTCGGCCACCCAGCAAACTACCGTCAGAGACCGCCTCGCGCCGCAGGGGGGGCAGCCCCGCGATCTCGGACAACGCTTGAGCCAGATCGGCCAGCGACAACGGCTTGCCCAGCACGCGCGCCATGCCCGCGCGTTCGCCCTCTTCACGTTGTTGCGGCGTCACGTTGGCAGTCGCGGCCATCACCGGCATGGCGGGCCATCGCTGCCGCACTTGCCGCGCCAGCGCGAAGCCGTCCTCGCCCGGCATGGAAAGGTCCGTCACTAACACGTCAAACGTGTCCCGCTCCAGGCAGGACAACGCCTCTTGTGCATCCGTGACCGCCGTGGGGACGCAGCCCAGCAGCGCCAGCTGCTCTTCGAACAATTTGCGGTTCACGGCGTTATCTTCCGCCACCAGCACTTTCAAGCGCTTGCCCAGCACCATGCCTTGCGCTCTAAGCTCGGACAGCGGGCGCCCTTGCAGGGCATATCGCAAGCCGTTCGCCAGTCCCTGCAACCCGAAGACGGACGCATTGACGATGCGTCCGCGCGCCGCGGGCTGAGCCGGCCCATCCTGGGCGCAGTCCACCACCCACGACGCCTCCTGCACCAGCCTGTCTTCGTCATCGGCATGCCAGGTCTGGCGGTCTGCCCAAAAGATCAGCGCCTGGGCATCCCCCGCGTCATCCGGAGTGATCAGCGCCGGATGCGGATAGCCATGCACCCGCAGTCCCCATGCCATCAGCGCGCGGCTCAACCGAGACCGCCATTCCGGCGACGCCACCACCAGCAGCACGGTCTGCCCGTCGAAATGCGGTGTCTCACCCACCGGCGTATCGGCGCGCACCGGCAGCCGCAAGGTAAAGCGGCTGCCGACGCCGGATTGGCTATGCACATCCAACCGGCCGCCCATCGCCTGCGCCAGACGACGCGACAACGCCAGCCCCAGACCGGTTCCGCCGAACCGCCGGTTGATCGTCGAATCCGCCTGACTGAAATCCTGGAACAAGCGCGACACCTGCTCGGCGTTCATCCCGATCCCTGTGTCTTCGACCTCGATCAGCATGCGCGATGTCTCGTCGTCGCGCGACAGGCGCAACGTGACTTGGCCTCGGTCGGTAAATTTGATGGCGTTGGACAACAGGTTGTTGATCACCTGTCGCAGCCGCGCGGGGTCGCCATGCAGGGGAACGGAGACGGCTTCACCCAGCTCGCCCGCCAGCGCCAGGCCTTTGGCCGCCGCCACCGGGGCAAAGACGATCAGGCTGTGCGAGGCTAACGCCAGGGCGTCGAACTCCTGATCTTCCAACTGAAGCTCACCCGCTTCGATCTTGGAGAAGTCCAGCACATCGCTCACCACAGTCAGCAAACCATCCGAGGCGTTGCGAATGATGTTCAGACGGTCGCGTTGCCAATCGTCCAGGGGGGAATACGCCAACAGCTCCAGGTTTCCCAACACCGCATTCAGCGGCGTACGTATCTCGTGGCTCATGGCCGCCAGAAACGCCGACTTCGCCGCATTGGCGGAGTCGGCGGCCTGCCGCGCCACGCGCAGCCCCTGTTCCAGCTGCTTGCCGGCAGTGACATCCGTGAACGCGGTCACCAGCACTTCCTCGTCCTGGTACCGGGCGCGCACCATGCTGACCGACAGATCCAGGCGCTGGCCGTCGCGCGTGTGAAAGGTCAAGTCGTCCTTGATGAGCGATCCCTGGCTTGGCGAGTGCGATCCGGGCGGCGCGGCGCCTGCGGCAAGACGCTCGTGCTGCAAGTAATACCGGGACAGCACATAGGAAAGACTGGGGCCGTCGACCACGACGCGATCGGCCGTTTCGATCATGGCAGGGCTGCGCAGCAATGGCTGGCCACTGTGCACCGTGATCAGCCCCAGCCCGACCGGCGCCGTCTCGACCAGCGTCCCACTCAATTGCTCGCTGTCGAAAACCCGTTGCGACTGACGCACCGCCGGTACGAACACACGCCATTTGACCAGCAACAGCAATACCCAGGTCAGCGCGATGATGGCGGCTGATGTCAGCGCGGCAAGAATCACCTGCGGGCGCACCCCCGCCGCTATTTCCCGCCAGGACTGCGCATGCACCAGCGTGCGCCCCGATGGCGCCAACGGCCATGCGGAAAGGACGTATCCGTTCTTGAACACCGTCTGCGCGCTCTTGCCCAGGCCGGCGGCCACCGACTCGCCGGCAAGCCGCTGTAGCTCGGCAGCCGGCGCGCCCGGGCGGGCGACAACCAGTGAACCGTCAGCCGCAAGCACCATGCTGGTGCCTGCAAAGCTGGTTTCTGGAAGGCTCGCCGCCAACGTGCCCAGGGGCATTTCATACACCAAGGTTCCGATTGGTTCGCCGTTCGCGGCCCACAACTGCGTAGCGATGCGCTCGGCTTGGCGGCCGGTCAGCGGACTTTGATACGGGGGCAACCACTGAAGCCGCGGCCCTCGGCTTGCCGCATTTCGCCAGCCGCCTTCGGGCGCTGCAATAGGCGCGCCGTCCGACGAGGTCAGCGCCGCGAACAGGGCGCCCCGGTCGGCCGTCACCTTGTCCTGCCACGCAACGCCGCCCCAGGGCAGCACCGACATGACCAGAGTCTGGCGGTCCGGACTATAGAGGTACACGGCTAGCTCGCCCGCATTGCGCGCGGCAATGACGGCGGTTGTCGCGGCCATTTTTTTCGCCAGCCCGACGTAGCCCCATGCCTTGTCGGCGCCATCCGGCGCGTTGTTGCGCAACACCAGCAACGGCGGACCATCCGGGTCGGGCTGCACCCGCAACGCCCCTGTCTGCCCGAATGACGGCTCGCCGCCCTGCCCGTCCGCGGCCGCATCTTGCCAAGCCAGTTCTATGTTCTGTGCGCTGTTGCGTAGTGTTGCCACCGTCCGGGTGGTCAAGTCCAACGATCCGCGCACGTCGATCGAGACTTCTTCTTTCATGCGTGCAAGATACGCATTGATGGACGCCGCGACATCGATCACACCCGCCGCCAATACCACCACGGTGATGGCGGTGGCGCCCCCCATGACCAGCACCTGCTGATAACGGCGCAGGCGGGCCAGTAAACTGCCTTGTTCGGATGTGGTCATGTCGCTTGTTCCAGGACGGCGCCGGCCTATGTCTCCGGACAGGCCTGTGCGCGGTCGATTATGACGTGAGGCTTGCCTTATGGGGAAGAGGCGCGGGCCAAGCCTTCCTGTAAGGCATCCAGCCATTGCCCCGCCGCGTCCAGCCCGCCGCCGGCCTTCAGACAGGCTTCGGCATCCGCGGCAAATCGGCTCAGGCCATGGGCTCCGAACGCATCCAGCATCCCGCGAAGCTTGTGCAGGTGCGCCAGCAGTTGCGCCGTGTCCTCCGCTTGCCGGCCCATGCCGATCTCGGCCAAGGACGTTACGCAGGCTTCGCGGAACGTGCGCTTGAGCTCTTCGCTCATGGGGCGCCCTGCCAGGAAGGCCCTCGCGCCGTCCACCTGCAACGTCCGGCAGTGCACGCCGGTGACTGCCGACAGCGCCTGCGCAAGCCGGTCCAGCGGCAAGGGCTTGCTCAACGCCAGCGCCATGCCCGCCTGCCGACAGCGGCGCTGGTCTTGGGGCGTTATGTTGGCGCTGGCCGCCACGATCGGCATGCCTGGCCAACGCGCTTGAACAAGCTGCGCAAGCGCGTAGCCGTCCATCCCGGGCATGGCAAGGTCCGTCAGCAGGACATCGAAGGGCCCCTGTTCCAGGCATTGCACCGCTTGCGCGCCGCCCTCCACCGAAGTCGGGGCGCAATCCAGCAGCCTGATCTGTTCGGCGAACAGCTGGCGGTTCACGGCGTCGTCTTCCACCACCAACACGCGCAAGCGGCGGGCCAACACCGGGCGGCGCAGGTCAGGCGCCCTTAGCGGACAAGCCTCCAGGGCATGCTTCAACCCACTCTCCAACCCCTTGAGGCCGAACGTAGAGACACTCAGCACCCTGCCCATCGCCACGGGGTCCACGGGTCCGTCCGCGTCACAATCAATGACCCAGCGCGCCTGCTCCACCAAGCGGTTCTCGTCCTCGGGAGGCCAGGCATGCCGTTCGCCCCACAACACCACCGCCGCCATGTCGTCCAGCGATTCCGCCGGCAATAGGCCCGGATGCGCATAGCAACGGACGTCCAGGCCCCACGCGCGCAGGATGCGCCCCAGCTCGCTGCGCACCGACGGTGCCTCGGCAAGCAACGCCACCTGCTGCCCCTTGAAACGCGGCGTCTGGTGATATTCACGGCAGTCCCCAAGCGGCAAGCGCAACGTAAAGCAGCTACCTTGCCCGGCTTCGCTTTGCGCGGACAGCACGCCGCCCATCGCCTGGGCCAGGCGTAAACAAAGCGCCAAACCCAGCCCCGTTCCGCCAAACCGCCGATTGATCGTCGGGTCGGCCTGGCTGAACGCACGGAACAAATCCGCCATCTGTTCCGGCGACATGCCGATGCCCGTGTCTTGAACTTGCACCATCAAAACGCCCTGCCCTGCATCGAAGGACAGGCGTAGCGTGATCGTCCCCCGCTCAGTGAACTTGACGGCGTTGGACAGCAAATTGTTGATGATCTGCGCCAGCCGGGTGGGATCACCGCGCATGGGAAACGTCACGGCGTGGCCCAGTTGGCCGACCAGCGTCAAGCCCTTATTGCGCGCCACCGGCGCAAACATCCTCAGCGCGTGCGACGCGACTTCCAGTACGTCGAAGTCGATGGCCTCAAGCTGCAACTCTCCCGCCTCGACTTTCGAGAAATCCAATACATCGCTGACAATCGCAAGCAGCCCGTCGGAAGACGTTCGGATCGTGCGCAAGCGGTCGCGCTGCGCCGCATCCAGCGTCGAATACGACAACAGTTCCAGGTTGCCCAGCATGGCGTTCAGCGGGGTGCGAATCTCATGGCTCATTGCAGCAAGAAATGCGGACTTCGCGGCATTGGCTTTGTCCGCGGCCTGCTGTGCCTTGCGCAGCTGTTGTTCCAGGCTGTTTTTCGCCGTCACATCCGTAAACGCGGTCACCAGCACGTTCCTGCCCTGATAGCGCGCCCGCACCATGCTGACCGACAAGTCCACGCCAATCCGGTCCCGCGTTTCAAACCGGAGGTCCTCGTTGAATGTGCCGTGTCGCCAGCTGATATCTCCACGCGCCACATGTGCCTTGTGCAACTGCACGCAGGCCTCGGGCAGCGTGCGGTCGCCGGGCGCGATGCGCGCGGCGATCTCCGCCATCGCGGGGCTGCGCAGCAGCACTTCGCCGGTGTCCAGCGATATCAGTCCCAGTCCGACCGGTGCGGTGTCTATCAGTGTCCGGTTCAGCTTTTCGCCTTCGTAAACACGCCGGGACCAGTCCAGCAATGGACGGAACACGCGCAGCTTCAGGGAAATCAGCAGCAACCACATCATGAACAACGTGGGCAAGGTCAGCATAAGATCCACGACCACATCCTCGCGGACGGCCTGCACAATGCTGCTGAAGGCATACGCATACACCAGCACCGAACTATCGTTCAGCGGCTGAGAGATCAGGAACAGCCCCGGCTCATGCCAGTCCTTGGGCCCGTCGTTACCTTCGCGCGCCACGCGCCGAAGCGTATCCGTCGAAGGCGCCCGTTCGTCGGCGCAACAGTCGCCCACCGCGGCAATCGCTATGCCGTCGGTGCCGACGATCATCGCCATGCCCCGCATGCCCGTAAACCGCGCCGGTTCGGCAAGCGCCGCGCTTCCAAACTTCGCCACCATCGCGTGACCCAGCGCGAAAGCCCGCCGCTGGGCCTCCATCTGGGCGTCGACGCCTACGTGCACCCCCACGCCAAGAATCATCAAGGCGATAAGCGTGCTTAACAGGCCGCCGCCAAACAACAGGCGCCGCTGGTAGTGGCGAAGGTTCATCAGGGTTATAAGATTGCTGTCGGACGCCAATTGCACTGCCCCGGGAGCCCTTGCAGGCGCCCCTTCCATGTCATGTCATGTCAAAAAAATGATGCCGCCAGGCGCCACCCGCCAGACGGCGGCGCGGCAACAGCGGATTACGCTATATTCGATTTCTTCTTTTCTGACTCGCGGCCCATGCGGGCCGGCCCGTATCCATGAAGATTCGTGTCCTGCTCGCCGATGACCATCCCGCCCTGTTATCGGGCATCCAGCATGAACTGGGTCAGATCCCTTCGATTGCCATTCAAGGCACCGCTCGCGATTCCGGCCAACTCATCCAGCTGCTGAACAACATGCCGTGCGATGTCCTGGTCACCGACTACGCCATGCCCGGCGGCGCCCATGGCGACGGCATCGCCTTTGTGTCGTACCTGCGACGCCACTTCCCCGACCTTAAAATCGTGGTCTTCACGATGCTGGATAACACCGCCATCGTGCAGGAGCTCTCCAAGCTGGGCGTGCATTCGGTGTTGGGCAAGGCGCGAGAAACCAGCCATCTGATTTCTGCCATTCATGCGGTCTACGCCGGCGCCCGGTACTTTCCTTCCGAATCGGCGAGCCGACCTTCAACCCTGTCAAGCAACGTCGGCCCCAGCGGCCCCGATCTGACCAAGCGCGAACTGGAAGTTGTCCGGCTCTATGTGTCGGGCATGTCCATCAACGAAATTGCCGCGCAGCTCAGTCGGTCCAAGCAAACCATCAGCTCTCAGAAAAGCAGCGCCATGCGCAAACTTGGCATCGATCGGGACGCGGATTTGTTTCGCTTCGCCTTTGAAACCGGTATTGCCGTGACGTCGGATTCCGGTGACAACCAAACAGAGCCCGGCTAACGCCGCGCAGAGGCGTCCGAGGATGCCGATAGCATTTCATCCACGAACGCGCCCATCTCCATGGGGCGCGCCAAGCCGAACCCCTGGCCGATCAAGCAGCCCAACGATCGCAGCAGGCTAGCTTGTTCCGGCGTTTCAACGCCCTCGGCAACCACCGCCAGGCCCATTGCGCGCCCCAGCCCCAATGCGGCCGATACGACGGCATGAGAGGCCGGCTGGGATTGAATCCGCTGCACGAAGGTCTGATCGATCTTAATCTCGTTGAACGGCAGGCGGCTTAAGCGATCGAGGTTGGACGCGCCCGTTCCGAAGTCGTCCATGCTGACGCCAAACCCGCAAGCGCGCAGCCGTTGCAGCCCGGCCTCCAGCGCCGTCTTGTCCTGGGCGGTTTCTGTCTCGGTGATCTCAATAGTGATCTGATCCGGGGCAATTCCCCGCCGTAGCGTGCGTTGTTCCAGACTGAGCGCCACGCCGGGCAGAGATAACGTGGACACGGCCGCATTGACCGAGATTCGCACGGACACACCGCGCTCGGCCAACCGCATCTGCACGTCCAGCACACGCTCCGTGATGACGTGAAAGAGTATCGAGTCCAGGGAAAGGCGGCTGATGGCTTGCACGACCTCTGACGCCGGGATTTCTCCCGCCCGAGGATGGCGCCATCGCGTCAACGCTTCGGCGCCCAGGATCTTTCCCGTGTTCAAGTCCACCTGCGGCTGGAACACCACGCGAACCCCGTCTTCGGCGTCCAGGGCCAATATCAGGTCTGCATCGTCGAATCGGGGCGCCACCGCGTCTTCCCCGTCATCCCCGCCTGCCAGACGGCAAAGCGAGGCAGCGACGCCGGTGGCGGTGGTTGCGGGGGTCGCAATGTCCAGCGCCCCGCCCGCGGTGCGAAAGGAATCAGCGCACGCATCCAGAATGCTCAACGGCAGATCGCTGATCCACAACACCGCGGGCAGGCGTGGCAGCGTGCCCGCTTCGAATTCACGTTGAAGACGGGCAGGCAATTGCAAGCCCTCGCAGGGAACGCCACGCACCTCGCACAGAACCACATCGGCATCCTGTTGGCCCAGCGCTTCCATCAGCGTTTCAAGCCCGTTGGCGGATCGCGCTTCGCGCAGCACGCCGCTGCCCAGCAGCGCGTCCAACGCGTCGGAAGACAAGGGCGCCGGACCGAGCGTAATCAGCGCCAGCCCCGGCGCATGCCCCCACGAAGAAGCGGGTAGCGGAAGAATCGTATTGAAGTCTCGCATAGTGAACCCAGTATGATCCGACGCCCATGGCCGAACAATCGGACCAGTACCAAAACTGCTTGCACGCTATTGCGGTTGAATTCGCACATTGGCCTCGGTATGGTCTTCGTTCTGCGTGCCCCCCTCGGTCAGCAACCCGATTTCGTACGCGAAGCGAAAAAGCTCCACGTCGCGTTCAATACCCAGCTTGCGCATTGCGCTGGTTTTCTGCGAACTGATCGTCTGCTTGCTGCGGTTGAACTGGCTTGCAATCTGGTTGATCGACACACCCGATACATACAGGCGCACCACCTCCGTCTCGCGCCGGGTCAACCTTTGCGCAGAAGCCGTCTGCGCTGCCTGGCCCACCGAGGCCGACGACGACCGGAACTTGGGAGAAAAATAGGTTGCTCCGGCATACACCGCGTGGATCGCGGAAATCAGGTGCCCGATCACGTCGACTTTGCTCAGTACCGCGTGAGCGCCGATCTTGACCATCTCGGCCACCATCGCCCGGTTGTCGATCGTCGTGAACACAATGATCTTCAAGTCGGGATAGCGGCGGCGCAGGAACGACAGCATGGTCATCCCGTCACCGAACTCTCCACCGGGCATGACGTAATCGGTCACCAGCACATCACAGGGCGACTTCGCCAGCAGCTCGAATATCTCCGTGGAATTGCTGGCGGTTCCCGCAATAGCGATGGTGTGGAACTCCGCCAGTTCATGCTTGACGCCGGTGATCAAGGCGGGATGATCATCGGCGATGATGAGGGATATTTTCATGGTGCATCTGCGCTCTCGGGATGGAGAGGCCCAAATGCAGCCAATGTAGTATTCGTCTTGCCCGGTTTCCTTCGTACTTGTCCGTCAATGCGCAGGGACGATACAGACCAGTACGAAATCCGCAAACAGGGCGCGCGTCACCCCTGGGCTTGTTTACAGATTCGGCCGTCCTTCATGATCAGTACCAGGCTCTGGTCTGGACGGGCCAGCAATTGAAGGTCTTCCAGCGGATTGCCATCCACCAGCAACAGATCCGCCATGGCGCCCGCCTGCACCACGCCCAGCTTGCCCGGGTAAGGGTTACGTGGCCCGGACAACGCGCACAGCGCGCCGTTGACGCTGGTGGCCATCCGCAAGACATCGGCCGCGCCGTACCACCGGCTCATCTTGGCCAACTGCGCCCCTTGGCGCGTCGCCAGCCGGGCATCGAACAGCGTGTCCGTGCCCCACGCCGTTTTGATGCCCAGCCGCTGCGCCAGCTCAAATGCCCGATCGGTGCCGCGCACCATCGTCAATTGCTTTTGCCGCGACGCCGGCGATTGCGTTGGCACCGCGTCCTCGTCGTCCAGAAATGGCTGCAAGCACCACCACACACCCAGGTCCGCCATCCGCCGCGCGGTTTCTTCGTCAATCAGATGGCCGTGTTCGATGCAGCGAACCCCCGCGTCCAGCGCCATGCCGACCGCGCGCGATGTGTACGCATGCACGGTCACGTATGTGCCCCAATTCTCGGCCGCGGTGACGGCCGCCTTCAGCTCTTGCAGCGACCCCTCGGTGACATCCAGCGCGTCATAGGACGACATCACGCCGCCGCCCGCCATGTACTTCAATTGGGACGCGCCCCGCATCAGCTGCTCGCGGGCGCGCAGCAGAACCTGGTCCGAGCCGTCGCAGATGGCGGTGACGCCCACTTTCTCGGCGTAGGTCAGGCCCGCCTCCGGCGACCGGGGCAGATCGGACAGCAGGCGAAAGTCGCCGTGGCCCGACGTCTGGCTCAGGAAGGCGCCCGACGGATAGATGCGCGGCCCCGGAATCAGCGCCTCGTCGATAGCCCGCTTCAGGCCGAAGGCGGGACCGCCCATGTCCCGCACCGTGGTGAAGCCGCGCATCAGCGTGGCCCCCGCCTCGACCACGGCCAAGGTGTGTACGTAGTTGAAGTCCGACGTCATGGCCATGAGTATGCTGGGCCGCGCCAGGATCGAATGCCAATGGGCATCGATCAGGCCGGGCATCAGCACGGCGCCCTTGCCGTCAATCAAGCGGCAACCTTCCGGCAACGGCAGTGACTGTGGTTCCACGGCCGTGATCCGCGACCCTTGCACCACCACGCGCATGCCGGTCAGCAATTGATCCGACACGCCATCGAAGACGCGTACATTGACGAAGGCAGATGGCGCGCTTGCTGCATCAGCCGGCGCTGCGGCGGCGTGCGACGCGATACCACCAGCGACGCCGGGGCTTGCGGCATGCGAGGCCACACCGGCGGTTGCGGTTGTGGTCGCCCCCGACACGGCTTCGTGGACGGCGTACAAGGCATTGATCCGAGCAGCGGCGGGATGATGACAGCCGCAGTGGACGGCGCTCAGCCGGCTGATGGACGCTGAATCCACATCGAACATAAGGACGACTCCAGAGTTTCAATCATTGTGAAATGCACAGGCGACGATAGATGCGATGCCGATCTGATGCGTCGGAGCGCTAGCGCAGTTGCGCCTCATGCAGATCCAGCAACCGGACCTGTTCGCGTGCCAACGCATCTGAAATCCGGTGCGTGCGAGCCAAATGGAAAACGGCTTCTCGCGATGCAGCAATCGCTTCCAGGCGCAATTGCCGTTCGATTTCAGCCTGCTTGGCGACGTCTTCGGCCGATGCCCCGTCAGGCGTCTCGCCCGCCTGGCGGCGCAAGGTGGCGATCAAACTATCGGCAACCTCCATATAAAGAGACGCCTGGTCCGGGTGCTCGGCAACCCGCTGCTTGGCGCCCTGCGCCACACTGTCCAATGCCGCCTGAAGCATCGCTTCCTGCGCCAGCGAAGCCTCGCGCTGCACCCGGCTGTTGGCGGGGAAGTGCAAGCCGCGCATCAAACCGGGCAAGGTCACGCTGGCAAGCAACAACGAAAACACAATGACCATGGCCGCCAACGACACCGCCAGGTCCCGCGCGGGAAACGGGGCCCCGCTGTCCAGGGCAAAGGGCAACGTCATGACGCCGGCCAGCGTCACCGCGCCGCGCACCCCGGCCACCGACACGGCCAGAATCACGCGCAAGCCCACCTCGGGCGGCGGCAGGCCGCGGCGCCGGGCAGCCATGGCACTGAGCTTGAGCGACACCGTCACCCACAGCAACCTGCAAAACACCAAACCCAGGCACACCGCCAGGCCATAGACCGGCAGCCAATACAGTGACTGGCCACCGGCCTGCCCCGCTGCGCGCGACAAGCCGGCCAGGATGGTGGGGAACTGCTCGCCCAGCAGCACGAAGATCATGCCGTTAAGCGTGAACTGCACCATGTCCCAGACCGCCCGGCGTTCCATGCGCGTGGCGGCAAGCGCCCGGCCAGACAGCTCGGAATAGCTCATCATGATGCCGGCCGCAACCGCGGCGAGAATGCCGGAGGCGTTCGCGTGCTCGGCAACGAAGTAGACGAAAAACGGTGTCAACAGGCTTAGCAGCACTTCGGCGCCCGGCTCTTCGCCCAGCCGGCGCGTGATGAACGTTCTTAGCTGCATGACCAGCCACGTCAACCCGGCGCCAATCGACAAACCGGCAATCGACACCCAGAAAAAAGACAGCGTCGCCTGCGACAGCGAAAACGTACCGGTCGCGGCCGCTGCCACGGCAAAACGAAAGGCAACCAGGCCGCTCGCGTCGTTGAACAACGCCTCGCCTTCCAGAATGGCCATCATGCGCCGGGGAATGTGGACGCGGCGCGAGATCGCCTCGACCGCAACAGGATCCGTCGGCGAAACGATGGCTGCAATGGCGAAGGCCACGGGCAGGGGCACCTGCGGAATCATCCAATGGATCAGGTATCCCACACCGATCACGGTGAGGAGCACCAGGCCGAACGCCAGCTGCAAAATGGATGACGATTCGCGCAAAACCGCCAGCTTGGACACCCGCCAGCCGTCCAGGAACAACAAGGGCGGAAGGAAGAATAAAAAGAAAATGTCGGGTTCGATCAACACGCCCCGCTGAAACACGGCGGCGATCAGGAACCCCAGTGCGATCTGCACAAAAGGCAGGGGGACGGCAAGGGGAATCAAGCGGACCAGGACGCCGCTGAGCAAAACGGCGACCAACATCGCCATGACAACCGTAAAAGTCCCCAACGCTTATCCCCGAAAGCGGGCGCCCTGTCGGCGCTGACGATGCGACATTAACCTTGCCTGGACCGGCACGCAATTGCGTTCGTTGTAATGCCGCATCGCGGGCGCGGATGACCCGATGCGTCAGCTCAGGTTTGCCTTTCTGAACGCCAGCACGGCGTTATTGCCGCCCATGCCGAACGAGTTGCTGATCGCCGCATCCAGCGCCGGCAACGGCCGTGCGGCGTCAGGCACATAGTCCAGATCACATTGTTCGTCGCCGGCTTCAAAGAACAGTGTGGGCGGTACTATCGCGCGCGCCACCGACATCGCCGTGATGGCCGCTTCAATGGCGCCGGCTGCGCCGATCGTATGGCCGAGCGCGCCCTTGATGCTGCTGACCGGCACGGCGCCCGCCTGATCGCCGAACACGCGCTTGATGGCCGACGTCTCGATCCGGTCGCCCACATAGGTGCCGGTGCCGTGCGCGTTGATGTAACCGACGTCCCCGGGGGCCAGCCCGGCATCGGCCAGGCATCGCGACATTGCCAGCGCCTGCCCGACGTCGTCGGGACGCAACGGATGCGTGCCGTCATTGCTGACGCCGTAGCCGACCAACTCGGCAATCACGACGGCGTTGCGCGCGCGCGCATGCGCTTCGGATTCCAGCACCAGCATGGCTGCCCCTTCCGCCAACGCAAATCCCGAGCGCCGAGCACTGAACGGGCGGCAGCCGCCCGCGCTGGCGTCCTCGGTCATGTCCGCACAAAGCACGTGCAGCTGCCTCCATGCCTTGACGATGATCTCCGTCAACATGGATTCCGTCCCGCCCGCGATGGCCACATCCAGATAGCCGTCACGGATGCGGCGAAACGCTTCACCGATGGCCACGGCCCCGGCCGAACAGGCGGTGGCGTAAGTCTGCGCCTCTGCGGTGGACTTCAACGTTTGGGCGATTTGCGCCGTGGCGGCGTTGGGCATGACCGATGGCACCACCAGGTAGGTGCGCCGGGGCGACAAGCCATGATGGATTTCGACGGCTTCGGTCAGCGAAGACACGCCGCCGATCCCCGTTCCGACAAACACGCCGCATTCGCTTTGCTGCTCACGGGTCAGCGCGGCCTGGGCTAAAGCCTGGTCGGCAGCGTACTGTGCCAGCAAGGCAACACGATCCATGGATCGCAGTTGGCTGGGCGAGGCGTCCACCACGACAGGCTCGCGGACGAAGCCGACCTGCTTGTCGACAGCCGTGTCGGGATGCTTGCCGACGCCGCATCGGCCCGCGACCAGCGCATCGAACGTTTTCTCCGCTGTGTCGCCCAGTGGCGAGGCCATGCCGATAGCGGTGATGAAGACTCTGTTACGCGGCATCGCTGGCCCCCCCGCCTGGCGCTTTCGGCGTCTCAGCGGCGGCAGGCACGGCGTTTGCAGCCGCGGCCGCCTCTTGTCTGGCGGCATCGATGCGCGCAACGACCGCGCGCATGTAGGCCATCAGGCTGTTGAGGTCTTCGGGAAAGGAGTTCGTGATTTCCTGCGGCTGGTACGCGCCATCGGTCGGCAACATGTCGTCGGTCGTGATCTGGAATTCAGTTTCGACCTCCAGCAATATTTCCAAAATAAGAATGGAGTCGAAATCGCTCATCACCTGCACGAAGGGCTTGCCTTCAAGCAGCGCATCGCGATCGCAGCGGCCGATCGACGATATGATCGTCGCCAGCGTTTCCCGAAGCTGGGGGTCCTCTGGCAAGGGCGGAATATCAGGCAAGGTTCGCATTCAAGCACCATTAGTTTGCATTGTCGTTAACTGTCATCCGGGTGTCGTGTCACCGCGGATAGTCCCAGGCTCGGCGGACGAACCCATGGTGCTGACTGCTTGGCAACCCTACAGAAGGCGGTCCGCACCGATACCGCCCTCTGCCTTGCATCCCCCTGCGATGCCGTCAACTATACGTAAAGGTTACGGTGGCCGTCGACTTGACCGTGCCGGCGCTGATGGCGCCGCCCACGCGCAGATACGAAGCACCAAGCTTGTAGGACCACGCCGATGTGGGCTTGGCGCCAATGGCGGTGCCTCGATTGGCGTCGGTGGTATTGAACGTCGCCATGCGATGTTGACCGATGGCCGGGTCATACAGCCACAACCGGACGCCCACTCCCTTTGCGCCATTCGCATCCTGGTTCAACAGCGTGCCCGGATAGGATGCGCCGGCGACATAGCTGGAAGACAGCCTGACCGTGGGAGACGCCTGACTGGCAGCCGAGCATTCCACCTGCAACTCGGTTTCATACAGTGCGTTCTCGCCTGCGCCGCTGTTCATGGCGGCCATGCTGACGTCATTCAGGTTGATTACCAGGTTGCCCGGATTCTTGACCGTGCAGGTCGGCGTACTGATGGTGATGTTGCGATCCAGCCCCACCCGGAACAGGCCCGGCAACCCATTAACCGCCGCCGACACCGTCGCCGTGCCGTAAACGTTGCTGGAATTGATTGTTCCCGGCTTGATCTCGGCGCCGGTCGCGACAAAATCGATCCGCGTCCGGTAGTACCCCCGCGTGCTCGACGACATGGGAAAAACCAGCGCACCCTGCGAATAGGAGTTGCTGAACTGCTGAGGCGCAGCCAGTTCCTCGCCTTCACCGATGTAGTAATAGACACGGTATCCAATGCCTTGGAGGCCGGTCGCATAGCTTCTTGAGGCGGCGTCATACGTGCCGTTGCCGGTGAAATACTCCACCGTTCCCATGGGACAGTTGTAAAGCGGGGCCGCCAAGCCCTGCGATTCCCCTTCAAGCGTGGGATAGGAGCGCTCGGCCGTCGAGAAAAGCACGTCGCCGCGCGCTCCGGACGTGGGCAGGGGTTGTGCCACCCGAAGGGGCGACACCGTGTAGCGGTTGCTCGTGGCCGAGTACGCCAGATACTTGTTCCCCTTGCCGGTGGTGCCGCCGTTGTTTACGGTACATGCCACGGCCCGCGTGTCCAACGGGCCGGCGCTCGCGTCCTGCGCAATGCCGCCCAGGCAGGCCGCCAACGTCACGGCGGCCAGCAAGGAATGCCCGGTTACGGGCCGGACGGGACCGCCAAAGCAAATTTGTGGGCGCCCGTTGGGGCGCATTATTCCGATCAGGCGCATGTCAATTCCTTTTTCACCTCTTCGGTCTTCAGCTCTTCGACCGACACGTCAATTTCAAAGGCGCAGTGCCGTTCCTGCTGCGTGCCCCACTTCACGACGAAGTGATTCGCGCCTTGCAGACCGGTCAACCACGCGCGCCCAACAGGTCCCACGACGCCGCGCTGCTCTCCCTTGGCGTCGTAGATTGCCGCGCCAAAGGGAAGATCCTGTCCGTCCGACCCGCGCAACGTCGCGATAAGCGTGCGTCCGATTGCCGTGTCAAAGCGCGCCACCGCAATAGCGCCCCGCGTCGGCACGACGGTCTGCACGTTCTGCTCGATCGTGGCCGCCTGATCGTCAAGGTTCGGCGTCAGTGAGATCCGGTTCTCCCGGTATGGGCTGGCATACGGAATCAAGGCTCGGCCGGAACCATCGGTACGCACACCGGGATAGGAATCCACCTGCACGCCGGCAGCCCCGGGGGCCTCGACCACTACGGCGGTTTCGCCCAGCGATTGCCCCAGCAACACGCCCTTGCTGTCCACGACCATGGCGCCGCTGAAGTCGACGTTGGTATTCGAGTTACGGCGAGAATAGGCGTGGCTAAGGTTGCCCTGGCCTATTGGCGAGGCATAGCCGACTGACCCGTAAGCGTGGGCGCCGTTATCGCCGCCGCCGGAACTCACGCCCGTCTGCAGGGCATAGGTAGCCGAATAGTCGTCATTCAAGGCGCCATTCAAGTTGACGTCATGGCTCGTGCCCTGGCCGGAGCTGTTGTTCATCGAATAGCTTGCCGTGTGCGAGCCACCCAGCGGAATGCTCAACGTGAACATGACCGTGGACTGCCGGTCCTGCCATGGGCTTTTGTTCACGCCCAGGTTCACGGAATAGCCGACCCGGCCAATGGCACTGGAAAAGCCCAGCTGCATGTATTCCGATTTGCGCGACGCATTCCGGTAGCCGATACCAAAATAGTTGAACGACAGCGAGCCGACGCTTCCCATCCGTTGCGACAACGACAGCTGATACTCGTGTTGGCGCTGGTAGCCCTGGAAGAAGCCGCTATCGGTACGATCGCGGATGGCGTCTTCCAAGCTACGAAAGCCGGTTGAGTTATAGCGGTAGCCGGCCAGCGTGAAGTCCGTGCCGCTGCCCGGAAAGGACTTGGCGTACTGGACGCGCGCGGCGGTGCCGACCAGCGTCTTTCCGTCGGCCTGTCGCGAGCGCGAGCTGGTGGTATCCACCGACACCGCACCCAGCGATTCCATGTTCAGCGCCAGGCCCAACGCGCCCGCGTGATAGCCGCGCTCGGCCGTTGTCCAGCCGCCGTAGGCGGTCAATCCGTAAGGCAGGCCATAGGCCAGCGTGAACTGCCCCAGCATGGGCTTGTCCTCGCCATAGTTGGGCCGGTGCTGGCCCACCGCGAAGTTGTAGTTCCAGATACCCTCGCGCATCATGGCGGGCAAGGCGGAAAACGGCTGGAAAAACCGCGTCGTGCGGCCGCCCAGCTCCTCGATTTCGACCTCCAGGTCGCCCGCGCCCGGCGTTGAGTACAGATCGTCGATCACGAACGGTCCGGCCGCCACGAACGTGGAATAAATGACATGCCCGTTCTGGCGAATGGTCACCTTGGCATTGCTCGGCGCAACGCCGCGCACGACAGGCGCGTATCCGCGCATGCTGTCCGGCAGCATGCCTTCATCAGATCGCAACTGCACGCCGCGAAATCGGGTCGATGTAAACACGTTGCCCGACGTCGAACTATCGCCCAGGCGAAGCCATCCGCGCCAAGCGGCCACGTCGCGCTCTGCGTAAAAATCGCTCCAATCCCATTTGGACCCGTTGTCGCTCTGAAAATACGTGCCATTGGCCCGCAGGCGCCAGGCATCCGCGTTGAATCCGTTGCGCAAGCTGAGAAAGCTGCTTCGGTTATTGGAATTGCCCGAGCCACCCGAGCTGCGCATATCGTTGTATGAAAAGCGGTAGGACGACCAGAACGCCGTCTCGCCCACGTCCCAAAGCTCCTGCGACACCACTCCGCGCGCCTGGCGCACCAGTGCGGCCTGCGGGATGGACAGGGTCAACAGGTTCTTGTCGGCATCGAAAGCGGCCGAGGACGACGGAATGAGCGCCAGGGTTTGCGTGCATTCGATGTCCTTTGCCTGCGCCAGATACGGGAACGCGAGCATGTTGACGCCGATTGCCTCCAACAACGACACAGGCAGGCATGGCTGGGCATCTTCCTTGCCCGGAACCGTCACGAACTCGATCTCCTTGGCGCCTACAAACTGACCGTTCAGGCGCAACGACACCGACTTCATCCCCGGCAGCACCCGGTTGGAAAAGGCAAATACCGACAAGTCCACATCGGGCTGATTCTTGCCTCGATACAGAAAGCTATTGTCGAATGCCGTGGCGGCCTGCGTCGGCTCGGCCGCCCGGACGGACTGCTCTCCCGCCAAACCCAGAATCACCACCGTGCCCACAGCCATACAGCGGCCCGGCAGCTTGCGCCCAAGTTTCACTTCGCTTCTCCAGCCGCTGCCTCGATGGTTTTCGCTTCGCGTTCGCCGGCGGAGACGGTGGGCCACGCGTCAATGACACCGTAGTCGTTGACGACTTGCGGCGTTACCGACAGCGCGCCCGCCGGGCACTTGCCCAGAGGGATGTAGGTCGTTTCCAGTGGCTTCGCGATGACGGCCTTGCCCAGTTCTTCCGGCTCTCCGGGAACATCGATGCGGGCAAAGTTGATGGTGTAAGCCGAGGCGTTGTCCACGGCGAGGCGGCAGCTCTTGCCGTCTCGCACGACAGACCACTTCGACTGCTCGGCGCCGCGCGGCAGCTTCTGAATGGCTTCCGGGCGATAGAACAGCTTGATGCGGGTGCGCGTAGCCAATGTCAGGCTATTGTCCGCAGAGTCGCCTTTCTGCGGAATCTCCAGCACGTTTACCCAGTAGTACGACTCGCGGTCCTTGGGGAAATCATCGCCCACGCGCGTGATGTTCAAACTGCGCTCGCTGGCCGGATCAAAGCGGCTCAATGGAGGCGTAATGAAGAACGGCGTCTCCATCTCCTCGGCGTCGCCATCGATCCAGGCCTGCACCACGTAAGGTGACGTCGTCAGATTCTTGGCAAAGAGCGCCACGTTGCGATCTTTCTCGTTCATGATCGCTCGGGTGCTGGACAGCTGAATGGCGGCGTGGGCGGCGCTGCCGGCGATCAGGCAGGAGGCGGCTACGCACGCCGGAAGGATACGTCTGAAGAATAGGGTCATGGCTCGATCCAGCGAATTCGCCCGCGCCAGCGCGCATGGGCTAGGGAAGAAAAGTGGCGCACCCCGAGGTTGTCAGGATGCGAAACGTGATCAGGCGTAGGTGAGCGTCACCGTTGCCGTGGCGTTGGCAACACCGGGGCGTTGCGTCGATCCGACTTTCACGTAAAACGCCTGAAAGGCGAATGTCTTCTTGTTTGACGTCACGTTGAAACTGAACGGATTGGTTCCGTTGAAATAGACCGTTTGGCTGGTCGCGGCATGGGTCGAATCGCTGCTCTTCATCATGACGCCGAAGCCCTGCGCAGCCCCTGTTCCGCTTGTCAATGCAAGCGTCATGGAGTCGCTTGCGAGCGTGCCGTTGAACCTGATGGACGCCGTGCTCAAGGTGTTCAGCTCGCACCCGCCCAGCGTGATGTTGAAGGTCTTCCAGAACTTTTGCGGCAACACGATGCCGCTCGTGAAATCGCTGATCGAAACGTCGCCGAGATTGACGGCGTCTGCCTCGATCGTGCAGGGCGTGTTGGTAATTCTGCCCGTGACATTCAGCGTTGCCGACTGTGCCTGCACGGCGCCTGCGGCCAGGCACAGCGCCACCATGGCAAGAGGCTGTTTAAGGTTGAATTTCATAGATGTGGGCCATAACGGACGCGCACGCCGGATGCTCAGCAACTGCCGATGCGCGCATGCGATTGAATTTGGGAATTCGTGCCTGCCTCGCGCCGGACACTTGGGCTTGGCGACATCTGGCACGTTGTTTTTCGGACCGCGTCAATGCGGTCGACAACGATCCACCTGGACGGGAGGCGGAACCCGGGCTCACCCGGATTCCGCCCAAAGGGGCGCGAGGCCCCTTCCGGGTGCTTACGAGTACTGAACTTCGAACAGGGCCTGGGCGTTGGCCTTACCGGCGGTCACGGCCGCATCGGTGGCTTCGTAGAACGCCTTGAAGTTGAAGTTGTTGGTGCCCTTGACCAGGTTGTACGAAGCGCCGGGGCCACCCACTGCGATGGTGGTGCCGTCTTCGGCCACCAGGCCAACTGCCACGCCCTTGGCGCCGCTGCCGTTTTCCAGGCTCAGCAAACGGTTGCTGATGACGCTACCGGCGCCGGGACGGAAGGCGATCGAAGCGGACGTGGACACGGTCGTGTCGCAGCCCAACAGCGCGATCGTGAAGTTGGTTTCCGGGCCCTTGGAGCCGACGCCGGAGAACATGTTCGTCGAGATGCTGCCCATCTTCACAACCATGTCGGCGCCTTGCTGACCGCCACCGATCGAGCAAGCCGACTGGGTGATGTCACCCTGGAAGGAGATGTTGCCGGAATCAGCGGCGGCAGCGGTGCCGGCGGCGACCATAAAAGAGGCGGCCAACAGAGTGCTGAGAAGAGTCTTAGTCATGATTTTTATGAAACCTGGTTTGAGTTACGTCGTTAAGAGGAATATTTTCGCCAATCAACCGCCAACGCCGAATTGCGGGGAATGGTGTACTTGCGAAAGCCTGCCGACTTGCGCGATGACCGCCAAACTGCCGACTAACAAGTTGGCGGGCCAGAAAACGCCCCGCCGAATAATCAAACCCATTAAATGCGGTTTATTATTTACGCCTCGTTGATATTTAATATCAGCCACCATCCCCCGGACAGCATGGGCAAGAACACGAGACAGCAGCGGATGCTTACGCATCAACCGCAGACACGGCACTGCCCAAAGGCGGTATCCCTGGTAAGACGTCGCAGAAAACCTCTGTGCGCAATCGCTTGCGTCGTAAGCCCAATCCGAAACGGAAATAAGCGCTTGGCGACGCAGTTCGGTGCAGACAATCTTCTGTTGATAGTCGACCCAGATACCTAACTTGCTCATTCGATTTACTCGACGTGTTGATTTAACGAAAAGGCTTTTGCCTTGCATCGCTCCACAATCTGAGCGTGATGAAATATTAGATTGCGTGCGAGTTTATTAATATCAGTCCAGAACGAAATAACGGCAGTACCACGATCAAAACTAGTACCCGTCCTATTTTCTGAGAAATCCTTTCAGACCTTTGCGTTTATGACGGGATTTCCCGGCTTGACATCGGAAGGGCCGGCGCTACGGTTGGCATGGATGCGCAGACGCCGGAAGCCCTGGGCGCGCATAACGCCAGCATCGACAAAAACGGAATGCCATATAACAGCGCGGGCGCAAACGCTTGGATCCATAGCGTGGATAGCGTCACCGCCCCGATCACAAGTGCACCCAGCGCGCCATGCCAGCCGCTCCAGCGCCGCGCGGCATTCTGCGGCAGGCGCCGGAATTGGACATAGGCCAGAAATATAGAGATCCATATCCCCAGCATGGCGGTGATGGCGATGGAAGACACGGCGACGTACACCACGCCGGGAAAAGCGTGATGCGCGGCGTAAACCGCCACCGCCAGCAACGTCACGGCAGTAACCGGCGCTCTAAGCTTGGTGCCTTGCGCCAGCACTGCGGGCGCCTGACCCGCGCGAGCCATGCTGAACAGCATGCGCGAACCGCCATAGATCTGGCAGTTCAAGATCGACACGACGGTCACCACCATCAACACGTTGAATGCCAGCCTGGCCCCCGGCACCTGCGCAAGCTCAAGCAGGAACACAAAAGGCGCCATCGCGGGCGGCGCAACTTCATACCATTGGAACCACGCGGATGCCGCCACACCGGCCACGACAAGCAGGGCGACCACGCGCGTCGCGGTGCGCATGCCGTGGCCGACGGACGCGCTGCGCGCATGAGTCTCCGAGGCGGCGACAGACACGATTTCCAGACCAATGAAGCCCATCGTCGCAATGGCGAAGGCCTGCCATAGCGCTGGCACATGCAGGTCCTGCATGAAGTCAGCGGAGGCGATGCGCACAGCCTCGGGTGAAACGTCCGCTGCGCCCATCGCGTAATGGCATGCCAGCGCGATAAGCGCCACCAGTGCCAGCCCTTTGATCGCAACAAGGGCCGATTCGACCCAAACGAACACGCGCGCGCCTGCCAGGTGCATAACGTTCAGCCCTATCAGCAGGCCGACCGCGACTACCACCGGCGGCAGTGGCGCGAACCAAGCCGCGAAGGTGGACTCCAGCATGGCAATTTCGGTGCCGACGATTGCCACGACGGACACGACATAAGCGGCACGAACGACAAAGCCGGTTCGGCGCCCCAAAAAGGCTTCAGCATAGGAGCCGAAGGCGCCCGGTGTCGGGTGCGCAGCCGTCAATTCCGACAGGCAGCGCATCAACAGCATGGCGACCAGCGCGGCCGCGCCATAGCTCAATACAGCGGCGGGGCCCGCCACCGTGAGCGCAAACCCGCTGCCTGAAATAACGCCGTAGCTGAGGACGGCGCCCAGGGCGATAACCGTAAGCTGGCCTCGCGAAAACACAGCGGGCAGGCCGGCATCCCGGCGAATGATCTGATTGATTTTCATGATGAGATAAATGTGGGTTCATCACGAGTTTGCAGGACGCGAACTGCACGTTCAATCAGACGGGTACGAAGCACAATGCGGCAGTGCCGGCCGGGGGCAAGACGGGCGCCCTAAATCAGAAGGTGATGCCAAGAAGGTGATGCGGACCGCGGGGGGGGTTATGAATAGCTGAGCGTTACCGTCGCGGTCGCGTTGGCGATGCCCGCGCTGCGCACCGGTGAAGAAGGCACAACAATATATCGGGCCAGAAAGCCAAAGGTGCTTTTTTTGGAGCCGATATTGAAGCTGTAGGTTTCGCTGCCATCGAATCTGATAATGCGGCCGTTGTCGCCATGGCTATAGTCGTTTGTAACGACTTGCACGCCTATGCCCTTCGCCGCGCCCGTACCCGCCGTCAAGGCCAGTACGCCGTTGTTCCCTGCGGTGGTGCCATTGAATCTTAGCGATGCCGTCGTCAAGGTGTTGATATCGCACTCTTGAAGGCGGACGTCGAAACCCTTGGAATACCGCGCCGCTGGAACCGAGGCGACGGCGAATTCAGTAATCGGAACATCACCCAGCGATACCGCATCCACCGTAATCGAGCACGGCTGAATGGTGACCCGACCATTAACGGTCATGGTATAGGATTGCGCCTGAACGCCGGCAACGGTCAGGCTTAGCGCCAGCAAAATAAACGGGCGCTGAAGATAGATTTTCATTTTTTATAATCCGGGCAGTCGTCAACGTGCCGGCAATTGCGGCGCGACGCGTGCGTCGCCGTAAGTCAACGCACATTACTTTTTAGTTTACCCAGGGGCCCCAAGGCTTTAAATCGTATGGGACTCAAAAAAACGCCATAAAGCCGGATTTATCGTACCCGTCCTATCTTTTCGGCATTTTTTTGGGGCCAACGGTCGGGATAGACCGCTGGCCCCGCGCGTACCGCGCTTACCTCGGCCGCAAGACGGGCCGGTATGGTCTACAGATAGGACAACGTCACAAGTTGACCGTAGCGCCCGGGTTGAACGTCGGAGCCGGTATTGGCTTTGGTGCTGGTGTTGCCCAGCGCCACTTGTTCGACGCGCTTGTCCACGCTTCGCGACTGCAATTCAGATTGGCTGATAGCAGCGACCCCTGATCGGGTTTGGCAATGCAACTGCGCCACTGCCTCCTTACCCACCCGCACGGCGGCCACCTGGCAATTGGTGGCATCTACGATGGCGCCCTGAAAGTAAATCCTTCCCCCTTCGGCAGCAGCCAACGAGGGACTCAGGGCGACAACGAGGAGGAATGTTCGGACGGATCCATAACGGGCCATGACATCTCCTTTTCGCAAACAGGCAGAGAAGGCGAGATGCCCTCTCTTACCCATTTACGGCGCCTTTGCCCCAAAGCTTTAACGGTGCGCGGCGCGGCCCGTCGATTGGCGTGTGCACGGCTTGCCAAAGCGCACGGACGGGTATGTCCGGTGGCGCCAGCGTTACGCCGCCAGCCCCGATCTGATGCCGTAGCGAACCAGGTCAATATCGTTGTCGACGTCCAGCTTGCGCATAGCCGCGCGCTTGTGCGCACCGACCGTCTGCTTGCTGCGGCTGAACTTCATCGCGATCTCACTTAGTGAAAGGCCAGCCAGAAAATGGCGCAACACTTCCATCTCACACCACGTCAAGGATGCGAGTCGATCGACACGCGGCTCCCGCACTTCGCGTTCCAGTGCCGACTGGATCTTTGGCGATCGATAGGATTGCCCGTTGTGCGCGGCGCGCAATGCAAGATGCAACTGCTCGGGCTGATCGGCCTTGCTGACGATCGCCTTGACTCCCAGGCGCTCCAGGGCAAGCAGCACGTTGCAATGGATGATTGAAGTCAACACGACTAACTGCACGCGGGGATAGCGACGCCGTATTCTCGCGAAAAGGCTAAGGCCATCTCCAAAATCGGCGCCCTGCATGACGTAATCGCTAACCAGCACATCGCACTCATGCTGCTTCAGAACGTCGAACAGTTCGGTCGAGTTGAAGGCGCATCCCACCACCTTGGCGGCGTCTGCCGTCGCAATCTCGACTTGCACACCCTTGACGCAGATCGGATGCCCGTCTGCGAGAACCACCCGGATGACGTCTTGCATGGCATCCCTCATGCGGTCCGGACGTCAATGCGGCGCCACGGTTCGCGCCCGACAGCGTTAGGTTTGTCAGGCTGCCGAGCGGCGGAGATACCACGATGATGAATTGGCCTGACAGACAGAGCGTGCGATAGATTGCTCATGCAAATTCCTGATGGTCCGCTGAAGAAAGTACGTCGAGCCTATCCACAATAGGCAAGCGCGACAATCGGACTCGAACGAAGGGTTCGACAGGGCGCATGGGACTGGCCAACATTGGCCGGGCGCCGCGCGCAAGCATGCACTCCGATCAGCGAAACGCCGCATCAGAAATCGATAGACATTCAGGGGGGATGTTTGATCCAGGATCCGCGCGTTGACTGCGGCCATGGAATCGAGAAGGATGAAGATGTGAGCCTAAGCTCACATCTTCGACGGGTGCTTTCCCGCGGGTGGCTGCCTAGCAAGCAGCGGCACCCGCACGGGCGGCGGGCCGCCGGAATCAGACGTTGAACAAGAAATTCATCACATCGCCATCCTGCACGATGTATTCCTTGCCTTCGGCGCGCATCTTGCCGGCTTCCTTGGCGCCTTGCTCGCCCTTGTACGTGATGAAGTCTTCGTACGCGATCGTCTGCGCGCGGATGAAGCCGCGTTCAAAGTCGGTGTGGATGACGCCGGCGGCTTGCGGGGCGGTTGCGCCGATGGGCACCGTCCAGGCGCGCACTTCCTTCACGCCTGCCGTGAAGTAGGTTTGCAGGCCCAGCAGCTTGAAGGCGGCGCGGATCAGGCGGTTCAGGCCCGGCTCTTCCATGCCCATGTCGGCCAGGAAGGCCTGGCGGTCGGCGTCGTCCAGGTCGACGATTTCGGATTCGATGGCGGCGCAGATGGCGACGACCGGTGCGTTGCGCGCGGCGGCAAATTCGGTCAGGCGGTCAAGCAGCGGGTTGTTGGTGAAGCCGTCGTCGGCCACGTTGCCCACGTACATCGCGCGCTTGGCAGTGATGAAGCATAGTTGGGCGATGTCGGCCTGTTCTTCGGGGCTGAGATCCAGCGCGCGGATCGGCTTGGCTTCGTTCAGCTGGGCCACGCACTTTTCCAGCACGGCCACGATGCGCTGCGATTCCTTGTCGCCGGAACGGGCGGTCTTCTGGTGACGCAGCAGCGCTTTTTCAGCGGTTTGCATGTCGGCCAGTGCCAGTTCGGTTTCAATGACTTCGATGTCGGCGATGGGGTCGATCTTGCCGGCCACGTGGATCACGTTGGGGTCTTCGAAGCAGCGCACGACGTTGACGATGGCGTCGGTTTCGCGGATGTGCGACAGGAACTGGTTGCCCAGGCCTTCGCCCTTGCTGGCGCCGGCAACCAGGCCGGCAATGTCCACGAATTCGACGGTGGCCGACAGGATGCGCTCGGGCTTGACGATTTCAGCCAGCTTTTGCAGACGCGGATCCGGCACTTCGACCACACCGACGTTGGGCTCGATGGTGCAGAACGGATAGTTCTCGGCGGCGATGCCGGCGCGGGTCAGAGCATTGAAGAGAGTCGATTTGCCAACGTTGGGCAGGCCGACGATGCCGCATTGCAGAGCCATGGGAATCCTGTGTAAGTACGGTATTGATCGTTAACGTTCTAGTTTACCCCGGGTGCGCCCCGTGGCAGTTTCGCCTGCGCGGCGATGCGGCCCCGCTATTGGGCAATGGATGGCGCCCAGCGCATCACGGCCCAGATCATCAAAATGGGGCCGGCGTTGAACGTGGCGTGCAGCAGAATGGCCGCGCCGATGCCGCGGCGCACGCGCATCCAGCCCAGCACCAGCCCGGTCAGCCACTGCGGCAGCACCAGCAGCGGCATCAGCCAGTACGGCGTCTTGCTGTAGACAAAATTAGTCAGGTGCACCGCCGCGAACGTCAGCGCGACCAGGTGGAACACCAGGCCAAAGTGCTTCAGGTAATAGCGCCGCCACGTCGTGTCCCAGCCCGTCAGCAGCGTCGCGCGTTGACGCACGCCCCAGCACGCCAGGATCACGAAGGCGACCAGCAGCAGCCCCGTCCACAGCTTCGGGCCATACAGCACGACCGGCATCAGCGCGGGCACCAGCCACAGCACCTGCAACGGTCGGCGCAGACCATAGCGGAACAACATTTCTTCGACCAGCGGCGCCCAGATCACCGCCGTGAGCCACGGCAGGTTGGTCGGATCGATGCGGTGGGTGGCGCCGCCCAGGCCGGCGGCCATCACGGCAACGGGACCCAGCGCAAAAAGATTCAGCGCCCACAGCAGCCCGGCCCAGGCCAACAGGCGCCCGGGGCGTATGCCCGGCCACCAGTCGGCTAGCAATCCACTGCCCGCCGCGCGGCCCGGCACGCGCGATAGCGGTCGCGGGTGCCGGATGTAGCGCCAGAAATCCGCGACTTCAGTTCGGAAGCGGGTTTTGGCCACGGGCTGGGATGGCGTGGGGTGGTTCATCCGGCGACGTTGCCGCTATGCAATTGGCGCGTAGCCAACGGAAAATCGCCCGCCAGCATCGCGGGCACGACGGCCCGGCAGCGGTCGATGACGGCTTCGATTTCCTTTTGCTCGTCGCGGCGCGGCGGGTGCAACACAAAGTCGGCAACCTGCTGCGCCAGGCCCAGCGTACGCGGATGGCCGATGCCGATGCGCAGGCGCCAGAAGTTCGGGCTGCCCAGCACGGCCTGGATGTCCTTCAGGCCGTTGTGGCCCGCATGGCCACCGCCCTGCTTGAGCTTGACCTGCCCGGGCAGCAGATCCAGTTCGTCATGCAACACCAGCACCTGTTCCGGCGCCAGCTTGTAGAAGCGCGCCAGGGCGCCCACAGCTTGGCCCGACTTGTTCATATAAGTGTTGGGCTTGAGCAGCAGCACGTTGTCCGCCCCCAGGCGCGACTTGGCGACCATGCCGAAAAAAGATTTCTCTAGCGCAAAAGAAGTGCGCAGATCGTCCGCCAGATGGTCGGCCAGCCAAAAGCCGGCGTTGTGCCGGGTCGTTTCGTAGTCGGGACCGGGGTTACCCAATCCCACAATGAGGCGTATGGGAATAGACATGATGGAGGGTGTTTAAACCAAAAAACCCTGCGCATGCAAATGCACACGCAGGGTTTCGGGCACAAGCCGCGGAAAGCCCGAAGGCTTTCCAGCAGACTTAGGCAGCCGGAGCGGCTTCTTCGGCTTCGTCGGCAGCGGCAGCGCCGCCCTTGACGATGGCGGCAGCCAGCAGCGGGTTGTCTTCACCGCCGTGGGGCACGTACGTCACGCCCATGGGCAGCTTGATGTCGGCCAGGTGGATCGAAGCGCCGGCCAGGATGTTGGTCAGGTCGACTTCGATGAACTGGGGCAGAGCCTTCGGCAGGCAGGTGATTTCCAGTTCGGTCGTCACGTGGCTGATGATGGCGCCGGCCAGCTTCACAGCGGGCGAGATTTCGGCGTTGACAAAGTGCAGCGGCACCTTGGTACGCAGAGCTTGGTTGGCGTCCACGCGCTGGAAGTCCACGTGCAGGACTTGCGGCTTGTAGGCGTGCCATTGAACCGAACGCAACAACACTTGCTCATCCTTCGAGCCTTCGAGCTGCATTTGCAGGATCGATGCGTGGAATTCTTCCTTACGCAGGGCGTGATAGATCTCGTTGTGGTCGAGTTCGATGTTCAGGGGGGCAGCCGTACCACCATAGACAATGGCGGGAACGCGGCCCGCGCGGCGCAGGCGGCGGCTCGCACTCGAACCCTGGACGCTACGCGCAGTGGCGATGAATTTCATGGAAAACTCCAAAAACAAAATAAGGTGAAGAGGCTTCACCAGTTAACGGCACGGCGCGCAACATGCGCGCCGTGTTGATTGCGCCTTGCCGCGACCAGCAAGGTGCAAAAACTAAGGGTAGGCTGCGGCCTGACCGACGCGAATCGCGTCAGTCGACGAACAGCGAGCTGACCGATTCCGCGTTCGAGATACGCAGGATGGTCTCGCCCAGCAGCGCGGCGCACGACAGCTGGCGGATCTTGCCGCTGGCCTGGCCTTGCTCGGAGAGCGGGATGGTGTCGGTGACGACCAGTTCGTCCAGTTCCGACGCTTCAATGCGGTCAATGGCGCCGCCCGACAGCACGGGGTGCGTGCAATAGGCGTAAACGGCGCCGGCGCCGCGGTCTTTCAGGGCCTGGGCCGCCTTGCACAGCGTGCCGGCGGTGTCGACCATGTCGTCCATGATGATGCAGGTGCGGCCGTCGACTTCACCGATGATGTTCATCACTTCCGACACGTTGGCGCGCGGACGACGCTTGTCGATGATGGCCAGGTCTGCTTCCAGCTGCTTGGCCAGCGCGCGGGCGCGAACCACGCCGCCGATGTCCGGGGACACCACGACCAGGTTCGAGAAATTGCGGCGCCAGATGTCGCCCAGCAAGATCGGACCGGCGTAGATGTTGTCCACGGGGATGTCGAAGAAACCCTGGATCTGGTCAGCGTGCAGGTCCATCGTCAGGACGCGGTCAACGCCAGCCACTTGCAGCATGTTGGCCACCACCTTGGCCGAGATCGCGACGCGCGCCGAACGCGGGCGGCGGTCTTGGCGGGCATAGCCAAAGTACGGAATCGCGGCGGTGATGCGGCCGGCCGACGCGCGGCGCAGGGCATCAACCATCACCATGATTTCCATCAGGTTGTCATTGGTGGGCGCACAGGTGGGTTGCAGGACGAAGACGTCCTTGCCACGCACGTTCTCGTTGATTTCGACCATCACCTCGCCGTCGGAAAAGCGACCGACGGTCATCTTGCCCAGGGACATATCGAGGTGGTTGACTACGTCCACGGCCAGCCGAGTGTTGGCCGTGCCCGTGAAGATCATGAAGCTATCGTTTGCCATGATGGATGATGCGATGGTCGTTGTAAGACACTAACGAGGTGATGCGGGGTGGAAACACCAGCGAATCCGGAAAATAAAAAAGCTGCTGAACCCGGGCCAGTGTCTTACAGGCGTGTTCAACAGCTTTTTTATGTATTCGGTTGGCTGGGGAGGAAGGATTCGAACCTTCGCATGCCGGAATCAAAATCCGGTGCCTTAACCAGCTTGGCGACTCCCCAACTATCTTGCAATCCAATTCCGCAACGGATGTTCAGTTAAACCAGTACAAGCCTGCACTAACCGAAACCGTGGATGCGTTGTGCTGTTTGTTTTAACAGCGCCGCGCATTATAGCGGATATTTCTGTTTTCGCCAAAACGGCTTCGGAAAGTTCTGAGAATTCGGCGAATAAACATGCGCCTGATCCCGACATGCGTACAGGATAACCCTGTTCTGCAAGCCACCGCGATGCCCTGAATACTTCAGGATAAAGACGGTGAACCACCGGCTCCAAGTCATTTTTCCCGAAGGAAAAAGTTGGCGAAGCAAGAAAGTCCGCTATTGTGATGTAAGAAGAATCCCTTGTCAAATCGGGTGCCGAAAATATTCCTACAGTCGGCACGCTGGTGTCAGGTTGCGCTACGAGATACGCGCGTTCGGGCAGCGTCACGGCGGTCAGTGCTTCGCCCACGCCTTCCGCAAATGCGGATTGCCCGAACACGAATACCGGCACGTCGGCGCCCAACGGCAAGGCCAGGTCCATCAGCTGGCGCCGCGTGAGGCCCGTGTTCCACAGCTTGTTCAAGGCGATCAACACCGTGGCCGCATCGCTGGAACCGCCGCCCAGCCCGCCCCCCTGTGGAATCCGTTTTTCAAGGCCGATCCGCACGCCCTGGCGCGTGCCGGTGGCGCGCTGCAAAGCATGCGCGGCCCGCAGGGTCAGGTCGTCGGCTTCCGACACGCCGGCAAGCTCGGTGGCGCGGCTGATGATGCCGTCGGCGCGCACGTCGAAATGCAGCGTGTCGCAAAGGTCGATGAAGCGGAAAACCGTTTGCAGCAGGTGGTAGCCGTCAGCGCGGCGGCCCACCACGTGCAAAAACAAATTCAGCTTGGCGGGAGCGGGTACGTCGTACAGAGTCACATCAGGCAACCGGTGCGGGACAAGCCCACATTCTAGCCACGCGCCGGGCCCTGCGCCGTGTAGTACGGCACGTTGGCGCGCGCCAGGGGCTCGCGGCCACGCAGATGGTCGGCCAGCTTTTCGGCCATCATGATGACCGGCGCGTTCAGGTTGCCCGTGACGATGTCCGGCATGATGGACGCATCGATCACGCGCAGATTTTGCAGCCCGTGCACGCGCCCATAGCCATCCACCACCGCCATCGGGTCCGAGGCCGCCCCCATCTTGTTCGAGCACGACGGGTGATACGCGGTCTCGGCTTGCGCGCGCACAAAGGCATCCAGGTCCGCATCGCTTTGCAGGGCATTGCCCGGCGAAATCTCGCGGCCGGCATATTGCGCCAGCGCGGGCTGCGCGAAGAGTTCACGCGTGATGCGCAGCGCCGCGCGAAATTCGCGCCAGTCCCGCGGGTGCGACATGTAGTTGAACAAGATACTGGGATGGTCGTGCGGCGAGCGCGACCGTACGTGCACGCGCCCCCGGCTGGGCGAGCGCATTGACCCCACATGCATCTGGAAACTGTGTGCCTTGATCGGGTTGGACCCGTTGTAATTGATGGCCACCGGCAAGAAGTGATATTGCAGGTTCGGCCACGGGAAGTCGTCGTGGCTGCGTATGAAACCGCCGGCTTCGAATTGGTTGCTGGCGCCGATGCCCGTCCCCATCAACAACCACTCAGCACCGATCGCCGGCTGATTGCGCAACCTGAGCGCGGGGGCCAGCGACACGGGCTGCTTGCATTCAACCTGCACGTAAAGCTCCAGGTGGTCTTGCAGGTTTTCGCCCACGCCGGGCAATTCATGGCGCACGGCGATGCCCAGGCGGCGCAGCAGCTGGCCCGCGCCCACGCCTGACCGTTGCAGAATCTGCGGCGACGCGATGGCGCCCGCGCACAGCAGCACCTCGCGGCGGGCAAAGCTGCGGTGCTGCTGGCCATGCTGTTCCCAGGCCACGCCTTCGGCGCGCTGGCCCGAAAACAGGATCACGTCGGTCAACGCCCGCGTCACGATGGTGAGGTTGGCGCGCCCGCGCGCCTGATCCAGATAGCCGCGTGCCGTGCTGGCGCGACGCCCGCGCGGGGTCACGGTGCGGTCCATGGGGCCAAAGCCTTCCTGCCGATAACCGTTCATGTCAGGCGTATGCGGATAGCCCGCCTGCGTGCCCGCCGTGATCATGGCGTCGAACAACGGGTTGTTGTCCAGCTTGGGCGTGGTGACGCTGACGGGCCCGGCGCCACCGTGATATTCGCAGGCGCCAACGTCGCGGCTTTCGGCCTTCTTGAAGTACGGCAGGCACGACAGGTAATCCCAATGCGCCAGGCCTTCGATGCGCGCCCAATGGTCGTAGTCCAGCGCATTGCCACGGATGTAGCACATGCCGTTGATCAGCGACGACCCGCCCAGGCCCTTGCCGCGGCCGCAGTCCAGGCGGCGCCCGTTCAGGTGCGGCTCGGGGTCCGTCTGGTAGCCCCAGTTGTAGCGCCTGCCTTGCAACGGCATGGCCAGCGCGGCCGGCATCTGTGTGCGGAAATCGAAACGGTGATCCTGCCCGCCCGCTTCCAGCAGCAGCACGGTGGTGCCCGGGTCTTCGGTCAGCCGCGTGGCCAGCGTGTTACCGGCTGATCCCGCGCCCACGATGATGTAGTCGTACTCCCGCTTGATCGACATGCCCTTCCCCCCTACGCGTACAGAAAGCGGGCGGCCCGGCGTCACGCCCGGCGCCCGGTGCGATGTGCGACGGCGCCGTCAGAACACCGAGGCGAACTCCCCAAGTTCGACCTGGACGGACTTCGTTTGCGTGTATTGCGCCAGCGCGTCCAAGCCGTTTTCGCGGCCCAGACCCGACTGCTTGTATCCGCCCACCGGCATTTGCGCGGGAGATTCGCCCCACGTGTTGATCCAGCAAATGCCCGCCTGCAAGCGATGCGCGATGCGGTGCGCGGCGGCAAGGTCGCTGCTGACCACGCCCGCCGCCAAGCCGTAGCGGCTGTCGTTGGCGCGCTGCACGACTTCGTCCTGGCTATCGAAAGACAGGATGGTCATGACGGGACCAAAGATCTCTTCCTGCACGATTTCCATGCTGTCGTCGCAGTCGGTGAACACGGTGGGGGCCACGTACGCGCCCTTGGCCAGCACGCCGTCCGTCAAGCGCACACCGCCGGCCAGCAAGGTTGCGCCTTCGCGCTTGCCGATTTCGATCCAGCTCAGCACGCCGTCCATGTGCGCGGCGCTGACCAGCGGGCCGAAGTTGGTGCGGGGGTCGAAGGGGTCGCCCACCCGAATGCGTGCCACGCGTTCCAGCACGGCGGCTTCGAATGCCGCCTTTTGCGACCGGTGCACGAAGACGCGCGTGCCGTTGGTGCACACCTGCCCCGAGCTGAAGAAATTGGCCATCATGGCGATGTCCGCGGCGCGTTCGACGGAAGCGTCGGGCAACACGATCAAGGCGGACTTGCCGCCCAGTTCCAGCGTCACGCTCTTGAGTGATGCCGCCGCCACCCCCATGACCCGCTTGCCCGTATCCACGCCGCCCGTAAAGGATACTTTCGCCACGGCCGGGTGCCCGGTCAGCCAGTCGCCGATGTCACGGCCGCTGCCCAACACCACATTGAAAACGCCGTTGGGCACGCCGGCTTCGGTATAGATTTCGGCAAGCCGCAGCGCCGTCAGGGGCGTGATTTCGGCGGGTTTGAAGACCATTGCGTTACCCGTGGCCAGCGCCGCGGCCGACTTCCACATGGCGATCTGAACCGGATAATTCCATGCGCCGATGCCCGCGATCACCCCCAACGGTTCACGCCGCGTGTAGAAGAAGCTGGACTCGCGCAGCGGCACCTGGATGCCTTGCACGGCAGCCGCCAAGCCCGCGTAGTACTCGATGACGTCCACGCCGGTGGCGATGTCCACCGTGCGGGTTTCCGACAGCGGCTTGCCGGTATCCAGCGTTTCCAGTTCGGCCAGTTCGTCATTGCGTTCGCGCAGCAGCTGCGCGGCCCGCAGCAGCACCTGGCCGCGCTGGGCGGCGGACCGCGCCGCCCATGCCCTTTGCCCTTCTTGCGCGCTGGCCACCGCGCGGTCGATATCCTGTCGGGCGGCCACCTGCACTTCCGCCAACACCGCGCCATTGGCGGGGTTCACCGTGGTGATGGTCTTGCTGCTGATGGCGTTGGTGCGCCGACCGTGGATGTAGAGTTGCTGGATGGGCAAAGGCATGGAGGTCCGTCCTATTGTCAAAGTGAGGGCGGGCCCAGGGCCGGCTCCCCCACGAATTGGCTGCGAGCTAGCAGCAGGTCTACATAGTCGTAAGCGACGGCGCGCGCTTGTTCGCCCGCGAAATCCGCGCCCATCAAACCACCGCGCAACCACAACCCGTCGACCATGGCGGCCAGGCCGCGCGCGGCTTCCCGCGCTTGGGCAAGCGGCAACACGCGCTGGAATTGGCAGCACAGGTTGGAATGCAGCCGGCGATCATTGGCGCGTTGCAAACGGCCCAGGCGCGGCTGGTGCATGCTGGCCGCCCAGAACGTCAGCCACGCGCGCATCGCGCTGCGCGAAACCTGCGTGGGCACGAAGTTGCCTTCGATGATGGCGCGCAGTTGGGCACGGGCGTCGGGCGCGGCAGCGGCGCGCGCGCGCGAAATGGAATCACGCAGGTTGCGCAGCAATTCCCGCATGGACGCTTCCAGCAAGCCGTCCTTGTCGCCGAAGTAATGGCTGATGATGCCGGTGGACAGTTTGGCGGCGCGGGCGATGTGCGCGACGGAGCTTTCCGCCAGGCCGACCTGATCGATGGATTCAAGCGTGGCCTGAATAAGCTGATTGCAACGAATGGGCTGCATTCCGACTTTTGGCATGTTGCGCGGGGATTCCTGATGACGTGACGATGGCGACGGCAAGGACGGCAACGAGCTGTCCGCCGGGTGCGGTCGAGTCTAATTTATATTGATTGATCGTTCAATATAAAAACGGTAAGGTGCCGCAGACACATTGCCGGCAGACACATTGCCCGCAACACATCGACGGCAGCAACGCGAACAGCATCACACCGGTAGCACCACGCAGCATCACCACACGGGGAGACAGCGGTGCGGCATGAACGGACCACTTCGACGCAGCCAACGGCAAGCGCACCGCCTTGGCGCGCATGGCTGGCGCATACCAATCCCATCGTTTTTCTTAGCGCGGCCGTCTCCGTCCTGGCGTTCGGCGCCCTGCTCATCTGGCAGCCCGATGCCGCGCAGGCATGGCTGCAAGCGGCGCAGTTGCTGGTGGCAGCGCACTTTGGCTGGTACTACATGCTGGCCATGACCATCAGCGTGGGCTTTGCCCTATGGCTGGCCCTGTCGCGCCACGGCGCGCTGCGCCTGGGCGATGACGACGAGGCCCCGGAATTCAGTTATCTGTCTTGGGTGTCGATGCTGTTTTCATCCGGCATCGGCATCGCGCTGGTCTATTACGGCGTCTACGAACCCCTGGACCACTTCCTGTTGCCGCCCACCGGCGCGGGCGGCACGCAAGAGGCGGCGCGCAACGCGCTGACGCTGACCTTTCTGCACTGGGGCATCCACGGCTGGACGCTCTATGCCCTGACCGCCACCGCGCTTGCCTATTTTGCGTACCGCCACAAGCAGCCGCTGGCGCTGCGTTCGCCCTTGCAGGGGCTGTCGGACAAACCCTTGCCCAAGGGGGTCGGCCATGCGGTGGACGGCTTCGGCGTGCTGGCCACGATAGTCTCCATGGTCACCAACCTGGGCCTGGGCGCCTTGCTGCTGCACGCGGGCCTGACCTATCTGCTTAACGTTCCCGACACGGCCGCCGCCCAGGTGCCCATCGTCATCATCATGATGGTGGTGGCCACCGGCGCGGCCGCCCTGGGCATCAAGCGCGGCATTGCCGTGCTGTCCAACGTGAACACCGCATTGATGTGCCTGTTGTTGCTGTTCGTCTTCCTGGCCGGACCCACCCGCCTGCTGCTGGACGGCATGGTGCAGAACCTGGGCGACTACCTCAATGCGTTTCCGGGCAAGACGTTCGACCTGTACCTGTACGACATGAAGGCCGTGCGCTGGACCAGTTCCTGGACCATCTTCTATTGGGCCTGGTGGATCGGTTGGGCGCCCTTCGTCGGCATGTTCATCGCCCGTATTTCACGCGGACGGCGGATACGGGAATTGATCTTCGGAGTGATGCTGGTGCCCCTGGGCTTCACGCTGGCCTGGCTATCCATCTTCGGCAACACCGCCATCAATCTGGTGATGAACGAGGGCGCGGCGGGGCTGGGCGAAATGGCCTTGGCCAATCCGCCCATGGCGTTCTACACGCTGATGGAATACCTGCCGCTGACGCAGTGGGTGGCCGCCGTGGGCGTGGTGATGTCGTTCATGCTGTTCCTGACGCCGGTCGATTCAGGCACGCTGATGATCGCCAACCTGTCCGCGCGCAACGCGGACGCCGGGCACGATGCGCCCATCTGGCTGCGGGTATTCTGGGCGTCGCTGACCACGATGCTGGGCGTGGGGTTGCTGCTGGCGGGCAACTTCAATGCGATGCAGACGGCGGTGGTGCTGTGCGGCCTGCCCTTTTCGGTGATCTTGCTGGGCTACATGGCCAGCCTGTACCGGGCGCTGGCCCGAGACAACCCCGCGCCCGGCCGCCAGGCCCTCCCGCGCTGAAGCGAGCCAAACATGCGGGCTAAAAATGCGGGCTAAAAAGCGGGGGACGTTTACGGCTGGTTGACCACCAGCCGAACCATGATGCGGCGACCCGGCTCCTGGCGTTGCAGCACCAGCATCCGCGGGCCCAGGTTGTCGTAGCGCGACAGGTTGGCGCGCCAGCCGCCTTGCTCGAAGGCGGTGGGACGGCCCTGATCGTCACGCGCGATGTCCGACGCTTCCGGGTCGGCGGGCAACTTGCCGCGCAGCCAGTCACGCAAGCCCGACACGGGCATGCTGCTGCCCAGCGCTTCTTCGGCCAGGGCATCGGGGTTATCGGCTTCCAGGCGGGTGCCGTCAGCCTTGGTCAGGGTGGCCGCGCCGGGCCGCCCTTGCACGCGCGCTTCGGTTGAACCCAACGGGTTGGTCAGGTCCAGCACATAGCGCTGGCCGTCGTCCGACCACGAAAACCCGCCCTGTACGGCGTTTTGCTTGCCGCCTTCTTCGTTGACGGTGATCGCAAAGCGGCCAATGCGCGAGAACGCATCGGCGCCGGCGCCTTCAATGGGTTTGGGCGTGGTGGTGCAGGCGGCAAGCGCCGCCGCCAGCAACGTCAGGAGCGCCAGGCGCAGCCAGGCAACCATGCCCGGCAGGCGTCGCAATGCCAAAGCCATCACAGGTTGACTCCCAGCCGCCGAACGACGTCCTGGACGGTCTTGTTCTTGGGATCTTTCATCAGCGCCACGCGCAGCAGCTCGATGGCCTGATCGCGCTTGCCTTGGCTCCAGAGCACTTCGGCCAGGTGGGCGGCGATGTCGGCTTCGGGGCGCACGCTGTAGGCGCGGCGCAGGTACTGCGCGGCGGATTCGGATTCGCCCATGCGGTACTTGACCCAGCCCATGCTGTCCAGAATGAACGGGTCGTTGGGCGACAGTTCAAGCGCCTGGGTGATCAGGTCCAGCGCTTCGGGCAGGCGCTGGTTGTGGTCGGCCAGCGTGTAGCCCAACGCGTTGTAGGCGTGGGCGTGGTCCGGGTCCAGCGCGATGACCTGGCGCAGCATGCGTTCAAGATCGGCCAGGCGGTTCTGGCGTTCGTACAGCATCGCCAGTTCGTATTTGATTTCGACGGTGTCCGGCAGCGCCTGGTCGGCGGCTTCCAGGGTGCTGACCGCTTGCGGCACGCGGTCCGCGTCGCGCAGGATCTGCGCCTTGGTCAAGACGCCCAGCGTGCGCTCTTCTTCGTCTTGCGGGCCGGCGGCGTCGATCATGGCCAGCGCGTCGTCCACGCGGCCGCTCTTGGCGCGCAACGCGGCTTGACGCATCTGCACGGAATAACGCAGCGTCGGGTCGTCGATGCGGCCCAGTTCGCGGATGGCTTCGTCGTAGTTGCCCTGGTCTTCGGCAATGCGCGACAGCAGCACGTGCGCGTCGGCCGCGGCGGCGCCGGCATCGGTTGCGCCCGGCACCGTGGCGCGCTGACGCTGCTGCTGCACGTCCAGATACTGTTGCAGCAAGGTCTTGGCTTGCGGCAGTTGCCCCGCCTTGTAAGCCAGCTGCGCCTGCATGAAAAGCAGGTCAAAGTCTTCCGGCGACCGGCGCGACATGGCTTGCAGTTCGGACAGCGCGCCGTTGTAGTCGCCGCTATCGGCCAACTGGCCCGCCAGCATCAGGCGCACCTTGCGGGCGTTGGGATTGCGGTTGATATAGGCGCGGGCCTCGGTCTGGGCGCGTTGCGGGTCCACCTTGGAGCCGTATTCCAGCAGACGCTGGGCGGCAGCTTCGGATTTCGGGGCGCCGGCCAGGGCCGCCCGGGATTCCTGCGTGGCGCGTTCGTAATCACCCGCGGCCGAGGCCACGTCGGCCAAGGCCAGATGGGCGGCAGGCAGCTTGCGCACGCTGTCGCTCAGGGATTCGTCCAGGATGCGCAGCGCCAGGCGGCGGTCGTTCAGGCGGCTGAGCACGGCCAGCGCCTGGCCGATGGCGGCCGGCTTGTCGCGCGAGGCGTCGATGCGGTTGCGCAGCGCCTGGGCCAGGCCCTTGGTCTGGCCATTGGCGGCCGCCAGGGCCAGCTCGGTGGAACTGGCTTCGACGTCGTTGGGAGACAGGCGCGCCCACACGCGGGCGGCGTCCAGCGCACCGGCAAGATTGCCGCCGGCCAACTGGAACTCCAGGCCGCGTCGCGCCAGGCGGGGGTCGCCCGTGTCGCGGGCAAGGCCGACCATGGTGGTGGCCGCCGTGCCGTACATGCCGCGCTGGGCGGCGATTTCTGACGCGAGGACGCGGTAGAAGATGTCGGCGGTCAGCGAGACATAGGGCAACTGACCCGGCCGCAGGCGGATCACCTCGGTTTCCGGCTGGCGGTTCTGCGGGGCCATGCGAGGCCCGGTCGCATCACGCGTCCGGCTGTCGGCCGCCTGGGCCGGCAGCGAAAAACCTGTTGCCAGCGCAAGCGCCAACACGGCGATCCCGATATTCATTTGTTTGAAAGACGACTTCACGCGGCCCGTCCGGTTGATGGCACAATCTTCGTACACGCAATTGATGATCTTACACTGGCTCATGCCGGAACTGCCTGAAGTCGAAACCACGCGTCGAGGAATCGACGCCGTCATCACCGGCCGGACGCTCTTGCGACTGGTCATCCACGAAGCCCGCATGCGCTGGCCCATCCCCGCCGACCTGCCGACGCTGATCGGCGGGCGCGAGGTGCTGGAATGCGCCCGCCGCGGCAAGTATCTGCTGCTGCGGTTCGAGCACGGCACCCAGATCGTGCATCTGGGCATGTCGGGATCGCTGCGCAGCGTGGCCCCTGGTGAGTTTCTGCGCAAGCACGACCATGTCGAATGGATCTTCCAGGATGCGGTGCTGCGCCTGCACGACCCCCGCCGCTTTGGCGCGGTGTTGTGGCACGACCATGCCGATGGCCCCATCGACGCGCATCCGCTGCTGGCCAAGCTGGGCATCGAGCCCTTCGACCCCCGCTTTGACGGCGCCTGGCTGCACCGGCATTTCAAGAACCATGGCGCCGCCATCAAGCAGGTGCTGCTGGCCGGCATGGCGGTGGTGGGCGTGGGCAATATCTACGCATCCGAAAGCCTGTTCCGCGCGCGCATCAACCCCAAGACGCCTGCCAACAAACTGTCATTGGCCCGTTGCGAACGGCTGGCCGACATGGTGCGCGCCACGCTGGCCGACGCCCTGACCTCTGGCGGCAGCACGCTGCGGGACTACGTGGGCGCCACCGGCGAACCCGGCGCGTACTTCGAGATCCACGCCGCTGTCTATGAACGCGAAGGCCGGCCCTGCCGCGTGTGCGAAACCCCGATACGGCGGTTCGTCCAGGGCCAGCGGGCGACTTACTACTGCCCAAAATGCCAACGGAACTAGGCCTAAGGCCCTGAAATTCCGGGGAAAATCCCTGCAAACCCTCGACCATTTGTTTATAGCGAACGTATTGCACAAACACTAACGCCACGCTATATTCCTTCCACACACTATTCCTATAACAGTGGAAGGAGCCTCCATGAGCAAGCAATTCGCCTCGCACGCCGACATGGACGACAAGGTCGTCTCGTTTGAAAAACTGTCCGACAACGCCTATGCCTACACGGCCGAAGGCGACCCCAACACGGGCGTGATCATCGGCGACGAGGCCGTCATGGTGATCGACACCCAGGCCACCCCGGTCATGGCGCAAGACGTCATCCGCCGCATCCGCGAAGTGACCGACAAGCCGATCAAGTACATCCTGCTGTCGCACTATCACGCCGTGCGCGTGTTCGGCGCGTCCGCCTACAACGCCCAGGAAATCCTGGCCAGCCGCGACACCTATGACCTGATCGTCGAACGCGGCGAACAGGACAAGGCCAGCGAAATCGGCCGCTTCCCGCGCCTGTTCCGCAACGCCGAATCGATTCCGCCGGGCCTGGTCTGGCCGACGATGACGTTCAAGGGCGAAATGACCGTCAACCTGGGCAACCTGGAAGTCAAGTTGCTGCAAGTGGGACGTGGCCACACCAAGGGCGACACCATCGCCTGGCTGCCCGAGCAGAAGATCCTGTTTGCCGGTGACCTGGTGGAATACCAATCCACCCCGTACTGCGGCGACGCCTACTTCCGCGACTGGCCCACCACGCTGGACGCGCTGTCGGGCTTTGAAGCCGAAAAGATGGTGCCCGGACGCGGCCCGGCGCTCAAGAACGCCACCGAAGTGCGCCAGGGTCTGGCAGGCACCCGCGCGTTCCTGACCGACCTGTACGGCGCCGTGAATCGCGGCGTGGCTGAAGGCAAGGACCTGAAGACGATCTACCGCGAGGTCTACGACTTCATGAAGCCGCGCTACAGCGACTGGGTCATCTTTGATCACTGCATGCCGTTCGACGTGTCGCGCGCCTATGACGAAGCTTCGGGCCACACGCACCCGCGCATCTGGACCGACAAGCGCGACCTGGAAATGTGGGCGCAGCTGGAAGGCTGACCCCGGCGGGCCGGCAGCCCCGGCCCGATTGATTGCAGCAAGAACCGAAGGCGCGCGTCGCAAGGCGGCGCGTGGCTTCGCGCATAAAAAAACAAAATGACCCACACAGGAGACAACCGTGGGAGACATCGACTTTCAGGCGATGGAGTTCGCCTATGAAAAGCACGCCGACCAAAGCGCCGGCACGGCCCCTCGCCACCAGGTGGTAGTGGTGGGCGCCGGCCCGGTCGGCCTGACCACCGCGCTGGACCTGGCTCGCCAGGGCGTGCGCGTGGTGGTGCTGGACGACGATTACCGCTTGTCCACCGGGTCGCGCGCCATCTGCTTTTCCAAGCGCACGCTGGAAATCTGGGACCGCCTGGGCGTCGGCCAGCGCATGATCGACAAGGGCGTGTCGTGGAACGTGGGCAAGGTGTTCTTCCGTGAACAGGAAGTGTGGCGCTTTGACCTCTTGCCCGAACCCGGCCATCGGCGCCCCGCCTTCATCAACCTTCAGCAGTACTACGCCGAAGGCTATCTGTACGAACAAGCCCGCCAGGAACCGAACATCGACCTGCGCTGGAAAAACAAGGTCGCCGGCGTCACACAGACCGACGACGGCGTAACCCTGACCATCGACACGCCCGAAGGCGCCTACACGCTGCACGCCGACTGGCTGGTGGCCTGCGACGGCGCACGCTCGCCCGTGCGCAAGCTGATCGGTCAGGAAAGCCACGGCCGCATCTTCCGCGACCGCTTCCTGATCGCCGACGTGAAGATGAAAGCCGACTTCCCGACCGAGCGCTGGTTCTGGTTCGATCCGCCCTTTCATCCGAACCAATCCGTACTGCTGCACCGTCAGCCGGACAACGTCTGGCGCATCGATTTCCAGCTGGGCTGGAATGCCGACCCCGTCGAAGCCGTCAAGCCGGAAAACGTGCTGCCGCGCATCCGCGCGCTGCTCGGGCCCGACGCGCAATTCGATCTGGAATGGGTCAGCGTCTACACCTTTGCGTGTGAACGCATGGACAAGTTCCGCCATGGCCGCGTCGTGTTCGCGGGCGACTCCGCGCACCGCGTCTCGCCCTTCGGCGCGCGCGGCGCCAACAGCGGCGTGCAGGATGCCGAAAACCTGGCCTGGAAATTGAAGCTGGTGCTGGCGGGCCTGGCCCCCGATGCGCTGATCGACAGCTACAGTGTTGAACGCGAATACGCCGCCGACGAGAACATCCTGAATTCGTCGCGCGCCACGGATTTCATCACGCCCAAGAGCGACATCAGCCGCAGCTTCCGCAACGCCGTGTTGAACCTGGCCAAGACGCATCCGTTCGCCCGTTCACTGGTGAATAGCGGCCGCCTGTCGCTACCCGCAACGTATGCCGCGTCGCCGCTGAATACGCCCGATACGGACGCGTTCGCGGGCCGCATGGTGCCCGGCGCCGTCGCGCTGGATGCGCCGGTGACGCAGAACGGCGACAAGGACTGGTGGCTGGCGCAGCTGGACAGTGGCTTCGTGCTGGCCCTGTTCTGCGGCAACGCACTGCCCGATCGCGACACGCAGTTGGCGTTGCAAGCGATGCGCATGGGCGCGGTGCCCGTCAAGACGGTGCTGGTGTTGGATGCGCAATGCGACGCTTCTAACCTGGCTGCCGACCTGCCCGTGGTGACGGACGTGGAAGGTTGCCTGGCCAAGCGTTACGACGCGCAAGCGGGCACGGCCTACCTGATCCGCCCCGATCAGCACATCGCCGCGCGCTGGCGCGCCTTCAACGCCGACGCGGTCGCCGCCGCCGTCAAGCGGGCCACGGGCCACGCATGAATACAAAGGTCATCCCATCATGCTGATTACCGAAACCAACCTGAGCGCGCCCGACGACTTCTACGAAGCGTTGATCGAAACGCACCGCGATTTAAGCAACGAGCAAAGCCAGGAACTGAACGCCGCGCTGATCCTGCTGCTGGCCAACCACCTGGGCGACGTGGCGCTGCTGCGCGAGGCATTGCAGCAGGCCCGCGCGTCGGTGGTGGAACGCGCGTAGCGGCGCGCCACCACCCGCCTAGCGCCCCCCGCCCACGCCGAACGTATCCAGGATCAGCGCACGCAGCCACTGATTGCCGCTGTCCCGGTCAACGCGGCGTTGCCAATATAGATTCGTCTGCAGGGCGGGCACCTTCACCGGTGGCGTCATGAAGCGCAGGCCGAAAGGCGGCGCCGCGCTGGCGGCCAGCTTTTCTGGCACGGTCGCCAGCAGATCCGTGGCGCTGACGATGTAGGGCACGGCGGAAAAATGCGGCACGCTGAAGTGCTCGGCCAGCACGATGCCCGCGCGCTCCATCGACTGGTTCACCTGCCCGTAAGGCGCGGCGCGCGACACAATCAAGTGGCGTTCGGCGCGAAATGCCTTGATGCCCATGCCCGCATGCGCCGTCGGGTGCGCTTGCCGGAACAAGGTAGCGTAGCCCTGACGAAACAGCATGCGCTGCAACGTGCCCGCCCCCATTTCATCAAACGCCCCGATCGCCAGATCGACCCGGCCCGATTCCATCTCGCGCGGCAGGTCCGGCCCCTGGACCCGCCCCGAATCGATGCGCACCTGCGGCGCCACCTGCACGCAGACCTCCATCAGGCGAGGCATGAAATGAATTTCGCCCACGTCCGTCATCGCCACGCGAAAGCGACGGCTGCTGGTTGCGGCATCGAACACGTCCTGGTCTTGCAACGCCTGCGTCAGCATGGTCAGCGCCTCGCTGACGGGCCCCGCCAGGCGCTGCGCGCGCGGTGTGGGCAGCATGCCCTGGCCGGTACGCACAAACAGTTCATCGCCAAAGGCGTCGCGCAGGCGGCGCAGCGCGTTGCTGACGGCGGGCTGCGTCAGGTCCATGCGGCGCGCCACCGCCGACAGGCTGCGGTCTTCCAGCAAGTGCCGGAACAAGATCAGCAGATTCAAATCGACGTTGCGCAGTTCGGCCATGCCGCCCCCTTTCTACTATTCACGAAATTTATAGTCTGTATTTTTGCATTCCCGTAGCCGTATCGGGGGTTTTTTCCGACAATGACGGATCGCCGCCGGTTAGAACCGCGGCACCCCATACCGAACGCGCGGCCATGCACCGCGCCGCCACAGGAGGATTCCATGGAACTGCAATACCTGACCGGTTTCGGCAACGACTGCGCCACCGAGGCTTTGCCCGGCGCGCTACCCGTGGGCCGCAATTCGCCCCAGCAGTGCCCGTATGGCCTGTATGCCGAACAACTGTCCGGCACGGCCTTCACCGCCCCCCGCAATGAAAACCGCCGTTCGTGGCTGTACCGCATTCGCCCGGGCGCGCAGCACAAACCGTTTGAACCGTTTGCCGGCGCTGCCCGCTGGGAAAGCACGTTCGGCCATGGCCCGGTCACGCCCAACCAGCTGCGCTGGAGCCCGCTGCCGATTCCCGACGCGCCCACCGACTTTCTGGAAGGCGTGCAGACCTGGGGCGGCAACGGCGGCCCCGACGAGCAGGGCGGCGTCGCCATCCACCTGTACGCGGCTAACAAGTCCATGCAGGGGCGCTACTTCTACAACGCCGATGGCGAACTGCTGCTGGTGCCGCAACAAGGCCGTCTGCGCCTGGCCACCGAGCTGGGGCTGATCGACCTGGAACCGCTGGAAATTGCCGTGATCCCGCGCGGCGTGCGCTTTCGCGTCGAGTTGCTGGACGCCGAGGCGCGCGGCTACATGCTTGAGAACTTCGGCGCGGCGCTGCGCCTGCCCGAGCTTGGCCCGATTGGCTCTAACTGCCTGGCCAACGCCCGCGACTTCAAGACGCCGGTGGCCTGGTACGAAGACATCGAAGGCGACTTCGAACTGATCGCCAAATTCACCGGCGGCTTCTGGCGCGCCCCGATCGACCATTCGCCGCTGGACGTGGTGGCCTGGCACGGCACGCACGCGCCGTACAAGTACGACCTGCGCCACTTCAACGCGATCGGGTCGATCAGCTTCGACCATCCGGACCCGTCGATCTTCACGGTGCTGACCGCGCCGTCCGACACCCCGGGCACGGCCAACATGGACTTCGCGATTTTCCCGCCGCGCATCCTGGCCATGGAAGACACCTTCCGCCCGCCCTGGTTCCACCGCAACGTCGCCAGCGAATTCATGGGTCTGATCCAAGGTGTGTACGACGCCAAGGCCGAAGGCTTTGCACCCGGCGGCGCCAGCCTGCACAACTGCATGAGCGGCCACGGCCCCGACGCCGAAACGTTTGAAAAAGCGTCGCACGCCGATACGCACAGCGCGCACTACATCCGCGATACGATGGCGTTCATGTTTGAAACGCGCCGGGTGATCCGTCCGACCGCGCAGGCGCTGGCCTCGGGGCAATTGCAGAACGACTACTACCGCTGCTGGCAGGGCATCGTGAAGCACTTCAACCCCAACAAGGCGTGACGGCGAACTTTCGCTGATCCACGCTCACGGCGATGCGCGCAGGCGCATCGCCGTTTGGCATTGGCATTTGGCATTGGCATTTGGCATTGGCATTTGGCATTGGCACTTCGCACTGCCCTCTGCTTTTGGCGCACGCCCACCCGTCTTCATCCGGTTTACGGCCATCCACACACACACATCAACGAGACACGCAGCCATGACCACCACCATCAACGAAACCCACGACCCGTCCTTGAAAAGCTGGGTTGCCAGCGCCAACACCGACACGTCCGATTTCCCGGTGCAGAACCTGCCCTATGGCACCTTCCGCCGCAAGGGCACGAACGAATCGTTCCGGCCCGGCGTGGCCATTGGCGACCAGATCCTGGACCTGGCAGCGCTGGCCGCACTGAAGCCGTTTGAAGGCCCGGCTGCCGACGCCCTGGCCGCCTGCAACAGCGACAGCCTGAATGCGTTGATGGCGCTGGGCCATGCCCACTGGAGCGCCCTGCGATTGGCGCTGTCGCGCGCCTTGCGCGAAGGCGCCGCGCTGCGCGCCACTGTCGAACCGCTGCTGGTGCCGCAAGCCGACGCCGAGCACACCACGCCCGCGCGCATCGGCGACTACACCGACTTCTACATCTCGGTGCACCACGCCACCGCCATCGGCAAGCAATTCCGCCCTGACAACCCGCTGCTGCCCAACTACAAGTGGGTGCCCATCGGCTACCACGGCCGCGCTTCCAGCATCGGCGTCGACCAGAAATTTCCGCGCCCCGTGGGCCAGACCCGCCCGGCCAACGAAGGCGACACGCCGCAGTTCGGCCCGTGCGCCCGCCTGGACTATGAGCTTGAACTGGGCATCTTCGTGGGCACCGGCAACACCCAGGGCGACCGCATCGACCTGGCCGATGCCGACCAGCACGTCTTTGGCTTGTGCATCCTGAACGACTGGTCCGCGCGCGACATCCAGGCTTGGGAATACCAGCCGCTGGGCCCCTTCCTGTCGAAAAACTTCGCATCGACGATTTCGCCGTGGATCGTCACGATGGAGGCGCTGGAGCCCTTCCGCACGCAGTACAACCGTGGCCCGGCCGAACCGCAGCCGATGCCGTATCTGGCCTCGGACGCGAACCGCGCCAAGGGCGCCTACGACGTGCAGCTGGAAGTGCTGATGACCACCGCGCAGTCGCGCGAGGCCAAGGCGCCGCCGGTCACGCTGTCGCGCAGCAACTTCCGTGACGCCTACTGGAACGTGGCGCAGTTGATCACGCACCACACGGTGAACGGCTGCAACCTGCAACCGGGCGACATGCTGGGCACGGGCACGCTGTCCGGCCCGCAGCCGTCGGAAGCCGGCTCGCTGCTGGAACTGAGCCAAGGCGGCAAGACGCCGATCGACCTGCCCTGGGGCGAGAAACGCACGTTCCTGCAAGACGGCGACCAGATCATCATGCGCGCCGCTTGCCAGAAGGCGGGCTATCCGAAGATCGGCTTCGGTGAAGCCTCCGGCGTGGTGTTGCCGGCCAAGCTGTAACGCAAGCTCCTAGGCAGACCCCGCGCGGCACAAGCGATCACGCACCTGCTGCGCCGCGCGTGGCTCATCGTCAAAAACAAGAAAGGCCGCTCGGTTTACCGGGCGGCCTTTCGTTATTTCATGCCGCCGTTGCCAAGGCATCAGGGCATCAAAGCGCCATCAAGGCAGCCGGTATTTTTCTTCGCGGTAAACCCAGCTTGCCCACAACGCATGCGCCAGCGCTTCTTCGGTCAACGCCGGGTCCGCGGGCTCGACCGGCGCATAGACTTCATCCTTGCCCACCGGCGCCGCTTCGTATCGGAATTCGCGCGGCGCTTTCTGCGGCTCCAGCACCAGCAGCTTGTCGCCCTGCAAATAACCGAAGTTGTCCGCGTACTGCATCATTGCGCGGTTCGGATCGCGTTGGGTCAGGTCGGCGCCCAGCATCGGGTTGACGTTGTCCAGGCCGATCAGCGACAGCAGCGTGGGCGCCATGTCGATCTGGCTGACCAGGCGCTCATCCTGGCGCGGCGCAATGCCCGCGCCCAGGAACAGCGCGGGAATCTGGAAGTGGCGTACCGGCACCGGTATCGACCCATACACGCGGGAATCGTGATCGGCAATCACCAGAAACACGGTGTTGTCCCAGTACGGCGCCTGCTTCGCCTTTTCAAAGAACTGCCCCAACGCCCAGTCGGCGTATCGCACCGTGTTATCCACCGTGGCCGGGTCGCCCACCGGCTTGATGCGACCTTCGGGGTATTCCCAAGGCGAATGGTTCGACACCGAAAACGCCAGCGTGAAGACCGGCTTGTCGCCGTCCGCGCGCAGCAGGCGGTCTACCTGGTTGAACATGTCTTCGTCGGACGCGCCCCATGACCCTTCGAAAACCGGGTTCACGAACTTGGGTCGGTCCACGACTTCATCAAAGCCGTTGCCCAGGAAGAACGCGCGCATATTGTCAAAGTGCGACTCGCCGCCATACACGAAGCGCGAGTGGTAGCCATGCTTGCCCAGCACCTGCGCCAGCGTGAAAAAGCCGGTTTGCGAACGCGGCAGCTTGACCACCGCGTCGGCCACGCTGGGCAGGAAGCCCGCCGTCACCGCTTCGATGCCGCGCACCGAGCGCGTGCCGGTGGCGTAGGCGCGATGAAACATCCAGCCTTCCTTGGACAGGCGGTCGATATTGGGCGTCAGGTCACGCCCGCCCAGGCTGCCCACGTACTGCGCGCCCAGGCTTTCCTGCAAGATGATCACCACGTTCAGCGGCTTGTCGCGCCGCACGGTGGCTTTTTGCTCGTGCAGGCTGGGATAGCGCGCATCCAGCGGCGCGCCGGTCAGGCCGGCTTTCTCGCGCACGATGGCGTTCATCTGGTCCACGGGCATCCGTGGATACATCGCGGCCGACGACCGTTCGTCGCGCATGCGATAGGCCGCGTCGAACACGCTGTACAGCGAATTCAGCGCCAACGCGTTCACCATGGAATCTGAACTGAACGCCACCTTGGCGGGGTTGATGGGGCGATGCTCCAACGTACCGCGCGCGCCCAGCACCACCAGCGCCAGGATGACAAAGGATGCAATCGGCCGCTTCCACCACGCCATGAACCCATCGCGCGATCGCGTCGGAAACAGCTTGAACGCCAGCCATGCGGCCACCACCAGCACCACAAACGCCGCCAGCAGCACGCCCTTGTAGCCCTGCCACAGCATCGACCCCACTTCCTTGGGATTGAGCAGGTAAATGAAGTACAGCCGGTTCGGCCGCGTGTCGTATTCCGCGATGAACTGCGGCGTGGACACTTCCAGCAGCACATACAGCATCCACCAGATGCGGAACCACCACGCGGTAATAGTCGCGGCCAGCGGGCGATGCCCAAACCACGGCGACAGCACCGCGGGCAACGCAATCACCATGGACAACAGGCAAACGTCGATGCGCAGCCCGCCCAGCAGCACCGGCCACAAACCGCCGGCTGCCTGTACGCGGTCCCACATCCAGAATGACAGCCCCAGCCGCGACAACGTCAGCAGCACCAGGACGGCCAGGATGAATCGAAGTGTCAGGCGACGCATGCGGCGGCCCTCCGCAAGGGGCGAAGCGCGTTCGCCACCGGTGATGAAAGAATGCCGCTGTTGATGCCGAGCAAAACCATGCCGTCTCGTGTCCGAAGTGAAAACGGGCAAAGATTAACGCGGTTTTGCGTACGCGGCCGCGAGATTCGCAACGGTTCGCGACGGCTCTCAACGGCCCGCAGTGGCTTAAACGTTGTACGACATCGTATTTCGCGCTACGCCGCGCGGCCGGCGTCCCGTACGGGCTTGTGCGCGACCTGTCTGTTTACTGCGCGCGCCGCAGGCGCTCGCGGCTGTTGCTTAGATGCGTGCGCATGGCCGCGCGCGCGGCTTCCGCATCCTGGCGCATGATCGCGCTGTAGATGTCTTCGTGTTCCAGGTTCACGCGGGCCAGGTAGGCCGCGCGGTCTTCGTGCGCGAATTTGGCGGAATTGATGCGGGTGCGTGGAATGATGGCGGACCCCAGGTGCGACATCAGGTCCGCGAAATACCGGTTGTCGGTGGACTGCGCCACAAGCAGATGGAATTGGAAGTCGGGCGTGATCGTATCGCCGCCGACGTCCAGCGCGGCTTTGAACAAGTCCAGCGCGCGTCGCATTTCCTGCAACTGCACGTCGCTGCGCCGGATGGCGGCAAGGCCCGCGGCCTCGCTTTCCAGGCAGATACGCAGCTCCAGCAGCACCAGCACGTCGCGCACTGTGGCGATGTCGGCCGGGTCGACGCGAAAGTCGACGCTGCCGCTGGGCTCCAGCGCATACGTGCCGACGCCGTGATGCGTTTCAACCAGGCCCGAGGCCTGCAAGCGCGACAGCGCCTCGCGCACAACGGTTCGGCTGACGCCAAACTGACGCATGATCTCTGATTCGGTGGGCAGCTTGTCGCCAGGGCGGATTTCGCCACTGCGTATGCGTTCGGAGATGCTCTCGACCAAGCCTTGAGCCAGATTCCGGGGACGACGCTGCGGCAAGACAGGAGTATCGACAGGAGCGTTCATCAGGGTTAATCCGAAAATGAGTACAAAGGCTTGACGCTGAAATTTGCGGCTAATTATACTTTGCGCAAGTTGTACGACAACGTACCAGATACGTTCCCACTCCGCACCTTCTACCGAGCGTTGCGACATGAGCAGAACCGTCAACCCGCCGCCAGCGACCACCCGCTGCCAGCGTCTATTACTCACCGGCGCCGCCGGTGGCCTGGGACAAGTACTCCGTCCCCGACTCAGAGCCCACACCGACCTGCTGCGCATTTCCGACGTGGCGCCCATGGCCGCCGCGGGCGACGGCGAAGAAGCCGTCCCCTGCGATCTGGCCGACGCCGCCGCCGTGTCGTCGCTGGTGCAGGGCGTGGATGCCATCGTGCACCTGGGCGGTGTATCGGTCGAACGCCCGTTCGAACAGATTCTTCCGGCCAACATCCAGGGCGTCTACAACCTGTACGAAGCCGCCCGGGTGCACGGCGTGCGCCGCGTGGTGTTCGCCAGTTCCAACCACGTCATCGGCTTTTACGAACAGGGCCAGCAACTGGACGCCAACGTGCCGTTGCGCCCCGACGGCTATTACGGCCTGTCCAAAGCCTATGGCGAACATTTGTCGCGCTTTTACTTCGACCGCTACGGCATCGAAACCGTGTGCCTGCGCATCGGTTCGTCGTTTCCCGAACCCAAAGACCGCCGCATGCTGGTCACCTGGCTCAGCTACGACGACCTGACCGACCTGGTCACGCGCGCGCTGTTCATGCCCGACGTCGGGCACCTGATCGTCTATGGCGCGTCCGCCAACCGAGACAGCTGGTGGCGCGACGATGCCGCGAAGGTACTGGGCTTTGTGCCCAAGGATTCCTCAGAGGTTTTCCGCGCGCGGGTCGAGGCGCAGCCGCCGCTGGCTGCCGACGATCCGGTTGCGCGCTACCAGGGCGGCGCGTTCGTCACGGCCGGCCCATTCCCCTTCCCCCCGGTTTCCACCAAGTAGGCGCGCCCATGCCCGCAATCGCCGAACGCGTTGGAGACATGCTGTGCGGCGTCGGAGAAAGTCCGGTCTGGCGCGCAAGCGACCAGGCCTACACCTGGACCGACATCCCCAACAAAACCCTGTGGCGCTGGTCCCCCGCCAGCGGCGAATTCGCGCAATGGGCGCTGCCGCGGATGGCCGGCTGCATCGCGCCGCGCGGCGCGGGCTGGCTGTTGGCGATGGAAGATGGCGTGTACGAATGCGACGCGCTGCTGCCTGAAGCGCCGTGCCGCCCGCGCCTGCTTGCGCAGGTGGCACACCCCGCGCCCGGCATGCGTTTTAACGATGGCCGCAATGATCGGCAAGGCCGCTTCGTGGCGGGCACGATGGTGATGGACATGGGCCGCGCGCTAGCGGCCGGCCGCCTGTATCGCCATGACCCCGACGCGCGCGGTCTGACCGTGCTGGTGGACGATTTGATCGTGCCCAATGGCCTGGCATTCAGCCCGGACGGCAAGACGATGTACCTGTCCGATTCCCACCCGTCGCGCGCCATGGTCTGGGCATTTGATTACGACGTGGGCAGCGGCACGCCCCACAACCGCCGCCCGTTCATCGCCGCCTTGCCCGCCGGCCGCCCCGATGGCGCCGCGGTCGATGCCGACGGTGGCTACTGGATCTGCGGCAACGACGCCGGCCGCGTTTACCGCTACACGCCCGACGGCCGGCTGGACCAGACCTACTCCGTTCCCGCCCGCAAGGTCGCCATGTGCGCCTTTGGCGGCGCGGGCATGGACACCCTTTTCATCACGTCGATACGCCCCCCCGACGCCGCACCCGGCGCCCTGGACGGCGCCGTGTTTGCCCTGCGCCCCGGCGCGCGGGGCCTGGAGGAAACCGCAAGCGCCGGTTAGCACCCGACCGGGGCGGCCTTGACGCGCCCCATGCAACGTAGGTCTGTACACGAAGAGCTTTCAGGCCGTTCTGGCCCATAACGAAACGCCGTACTCCAACCGGAGGTAGACATGCTGCGCCCCACCCTGACCCGCGCCATCCTGGCGGCGGCTGCCTTGCTGACCCTTGTTCCCCTTGCTGACGCGGCCGAGCTGCGATCCGCCGACATCCACCCTGACGACTATCCCACCGTGCAGGCCGTGCGCAAGTTCGGAGAGCTGGTCAAGCAACGCACCAACGGCCGCATCACCGTCAAGGTCTATGCGGGCGGTGCGCTGGGCAATGAAGACGATTCGATCGAACAGGTCAAGCTTGGCGCGCTGGCCATGGCGCGAGTATCCAGCGCCGCCATGCACAACATCTGCCAGACCACGCGCGTGCCGTCGCTGCCGTTCCTGTTCCGTTCAAAAGAACATCTGCACAAAGTGCTGGACAGCGACATCGGCGATCAGATTCTGCGTTCTTGCGAGGCCGCCGGCTTTGTCGGGCTGGCCTGGTACGACAGCGGCTCGCGTTCCATGTACACGCGCAACAAGCCCGTCAAGACGCTGGCCGACGCCAAGGGCATGAAGATCCGCGTGCAGCAGTCGGACCTGTCCGTCGCCATGGGCGAGGCCATGGGCGGCAACGCCACGCCGATGCCGATGGGCGAGGTTTATACGTCTTTGAAGACGGGGCTGGTGGACGCCGCCGAAAACAACTTTCCCAGCTATGAAAGCGCGCATCACTACGAGGTCGCCAAGTACTACGCGCTGACCGAACACACCATGACGCCGGAGATCCTGATCTTTTCCAAGCGCCAATGGGACAAGCTGGCGCCCGAGGACCAGAAGATCCTGCGCCAGGCCGCGCGCGAATCCGTGCCGTTCATGCGCAAGCTGTGGGACGAGCGCGAACAGAAGTCGCGAGCCGTGGTCGAGAAGGCCGGTTCACAGATCGTGGACGTGGACAAGGCGTCTTTCCAGGGTGCGATGAAGCCGGTGTACGACCGCTTTGTCACCACGCCCGAAATGAAAGACCTGGTCGCGAAGATCCAGGCTGTCCAGTGAGGGCGACATGTTGGCCACACCCACGAATGAAACCGGTGTAGCGGCGGTGGGCCGGGCGCAAGCCCTGGCCGGCCCGCTGGACGCCTACACGCGCGGCTGCGCCCTGCTGGCGCGGGCCTGCATGTGGACCAGCGTGTTCGGGCTGGTCTGCCTGATCATCGCGGTCAGCTTGCAGATCTTTGGCCGCCACGTGCTCAACAGCACGCCCACCTGGGCCGAAAGCCTGGCCCTGCTGCTGGTGCTGTACGTCACCATGCTGGGCGCGGCGGTTGGCGTGCGCGATGCGGGCCATATCGGCTTCGAGTCGCTGCTGGAAGCGCTGCCCGCCGGCGGGCAACGGCGCTTGCGCATTTTCATCCACCTGCTGGTGCTGCTGTTCGGCGTGTTGATGGCCTGGAACTGCGGCGTGCTGGCGGAATCCGTATCGGCCTACAAGATCCCGAACCTGGGTATCTCTAACGCCTGGAAGTACATTCCCGCAACCCTGTCGGGCACCTTGATCGCGCTCTTTTCGCTGGAGCACATCATCGCGATCCTGCGCAACCATAAGGTGGTACCGGCATGGCGCTGACACTGCTTTCGTTTACGTTCATGGGTTTTTTGGTGATCGGGGTGCCGGTGGCCTTCGCCATCGGCCTGTCGTCCATCACCGCGATCATGGTCGAGGACCTGCCGCTGGCCGTGGCGTTCCAGCAGATGACCTCGGGCATGAACGCGTTCTCGTTCCTGGCCATTCCGTTCTTCATCTTCACGGGCGAATTGATGCTGTATGGCGGCATCGCCGACCGCATCGTCAACTTCGCCAAGTCGCTGGTGGGACACGTGCGCGGCGGGCTGGGCATGTCGAACGTGGTGGCTTGCACGCTGTTTGGCGGCGTGTCGGGCTCGCCGGTGGCAGACGTGTCGGCCATGGGCTCGGTGATGATCCCGATGATGAAGCGCGAGGGCTATCACGCCGACTACGCCGTCAACGTCACCACGCACGCGGCGCTGGTGGGTGCGCTGATGCCGACCAGCCACAACATCATCATCTACACCCTGGCGGCAGGCGGCAAAGTGTCCATTGCCGCGCTGATCGCGGCGGGCGTCGTGCCCGCGTTGATCCTGACGCTGTGCAACCTGGCCGCCGCGTATTTCGTGGCGCGCAGCCGGGGCTATCCGGCGGGCACCTTCCCTGGCTGGCACATCGTGCTGCGTTCGCTGGTGGCGGCCGCGCCGGGGCTGTTCGTGGTGGTGCTGATCATCACCGGGATTCTCAGCGGCGTGTTCACCGCGACGGAATCGGCGGCGGTGGCGGTGCTGTATGCGCTGGCGCTCACGATATTCGTGTATCGCTCGCTGACCTGGGACCAGTTCGTGCGGGCGGCCAGCAAGGCGGTGAAGACGACGGGCGTGGTGTTGCTGCTGATCGGCATCTCGGCCACCTTCGGCTATCTGATCAGCTTTTACGGCGTGGCCGAAAAAACGGGCGAGCTGATGGCCTCGATATCGACCAGCCCGTGGGCCATCTTCCTGATGGTCAACATCATCCTGTTCGTGCTGGGCACCTTCCTGGACATGGCCGCCACCATTCTGATCTGCACGCCCATCTTCCTGCCGATCTGCATGCAGTACGGCATGGGGCCGGTTCAATTCGGCATCGTCATGTTGCTGAACTGCGCGCTAGGCTTGAACACGCCACCGGTGGGCACCACGCAGTTTGTGGGCTGCGCCATCGGCGGGGTATCGGTGGGAACGGTCATGCGAACGATCTGGCCGTTCTACGGCGCCTTGCTGGCAGCGCTGGCGCTGGTCACCTACGTGCCCGCGTTCTCGCTGTGGCTGCCGGGCGTGCTGCTCAACTGATCGCGCGACAGGCGGGACGGGCCGGATGGACCGGGCCGTTCCGCATCGGCCCGCCCGCCCGCATGCCGCTTCGCGATCAGCGGCATGAAGAACAGCGCGGCAAGAAACCACAGCAGGGCCGCCGACCACAACGTCTGGCTTAGGAAATGCGCGCCTTGCAGAATGCGCACCACTGAAAACAGCACGCCGGCCGACACGCCCAGCGCCAGCCCCCACCAGCGCCATGCAGGCCGGCCCAGCGACCAGCCCAGAAAGTACAGGGTCAACATTGAATACCCCGCGCCCGCGTGGCCGCTGGGCAAGGCGCCGCCGGCCCTTGCGCGCACCCACGTCCACCAGTGCAGCGGATACGGCGTGTAGCCGCCCAGCGTCTCCAGGTCATAAGGGCGTGGCAGGGTCGTGTAGTGCTTGAGCTGATTGACCAGCAGCTGCCCGGCTAGGCAAGTGGCCGCCAGCGCCAATGCGGCCCCGCGCCACCGGCGCCAGGCGGGCACCCGAAAGCTGGCGGCGACCACGCCGACGGCGGCAAGCGCCACGCCGATGGGCAGCACCAGCACCAGGCGATGGCCCAGCATTTCCAGCAAGCGGTTGGTGTGCAGCGGGAAGTCGTCCAGCGCCGGGTTGAACAGCGCATGCGCAATGCGCAGGTCCAGCCCCGACACGTTGGTCCACCAGGCGGCGGCGGCCAATGCCAACGTCACACCGATCAGTTGGCTGCACAAATACCAGGCAAGCGTGGGCGCACGCGCCGGGGACAGCGGTGGGGACGGCATGGTGGCAAGGACCAGGGGACGGTTCGGGGAATCGCAGAGCTTAGCGCCCCGAAGGTCGAATAATCGTCAAATTCGCGTCTGTGTCCGCGGCGCAACGGCGGTGGAATGCGCGTCGAACCGCAGCAGGAAGCGGGTGCCGCGCGATGCCGGCTCGCGCGACGATTCCACGGTAAGCAGCCAGCCCTGCATGTCGCAGACGCGTTTGGCGATGGCCAGCCCCAGGCCGCGCGCCGCCTCGTGCTGACCGGCGGCGGCCGTATCGCGCATGCGCCCGCTGTAATAGCGGCGGAACAGAAAAGGCAGGTCGTCCGCCGCGATGCCCTTGCCGTCGTCGCTCAGCTCCAGCACGTCCGGCGCGCGAAAGGTGGCGGTCAGCGTGGCCGGCGCGGCATGCTCGACGGCGTTGCGCACCAGGTTGCGCAGCACGGTCAACAAGGCGTAGCGATCCAGCGTCAACACATGGCCCGACGCGATCTTATTGTCGAAACGCAGTTCGGCCAGCGCGCCCTGCGCCTCGTAGCCGCGCCAAGCGTCCTGCATGCATTCGGCGATATCGACGGGTGCGGGGGGAAGCAACTGGTCGCGCGCCATGGCGCGGGCGCTTTCCAGACACACGATCACGTCGTCCACGTTGTCTACCACGCGCGTCAGGCGCTGGCGTTGGTCGGCCGTCAAGGCCTGGGTCAGCAGCATCAGTTCGCTGTCCGAGCGGATGGCGGCCAGCGGCGTGCGCACTTCGTGGCTGAGGTTGCCGGCGAATTCGCGCTCGCGCGCGATTGACCGATCGACCTGGTTCTGCACGCGGTTAAACGCTTCGATCAGGCGGCCGGCCTCGTCATCGCGGGTCACGGCCATGTCGGGCGCGCCAGGCGCCCAGGTGGCCAGGCGGTCGGTCAGGTCCAGCAGCGGGCCCACCGCCACTGCCGCCACGCGGCGCGACAAGGCATAGGCACCCAAGACGCAGATGGCGCCCACGCCCAGCACGATCAGGCCGAAATCATGGACCCGCTCTTCGTTGTCGGTGGCGTCGTACAGCAGGTACACCTTGCCCCGGCCCGTGTCGGCCACCATTACGTGCCAGGTATAGGCTTCGGGTTCGATCAGGTGCAGCCCGTTGTCCAGCTCCGCCACTTCGTCGGGGATGCCGGCGGGACGCTGCCCGTCCACGCTCATCCAGGCCCGCATCGACCCGCCCAGTTCGCGCACGCCGCCGCGCGGCAGGAATTCATCGCTGCTGCGCGCATGCTGCACCAGGCGGTCCATTTCGGTGTTCAGGATGTCGTTGACCAGGTCATCTTCCATCTGGTCAAACGTCAGGTAGGCCAGCAGCGCCAGCGCCGTCACGAATAGCGCCACGGTGCCGGTCAGCGCCCACACCACCCGTTGGGTCAATGTGCCGCCTGAAGCGCGCGTCATGGACAGATTCCGTTCAGCGTCAGGCGCCAGCCCGTGCCGTGCAAGGTTTCGATGCCGTCAAAACCGGCGTCCGCCAACGCACGGCGCAACAGGTGGACCTGGCTGCGCAACGCGTCCGACGACGGCGGTTCATTGCCCCACAGCAGCGATTCCAGTTCTTCACGCGCGACCACCCGGCCCGGGTCACGCATCAGCGCGTCCATGATCAGGCTGGCCTTGCGCGTCAGATGCACGGGCTGACCGTTGACCAGCACGCCACGGCTGCGCGTGTCGTACTTGAGCGGCCCGAATTCGCGCACCGCATCCACCGTTGCCCCCTTGGCGCGCTGGATCAGCGCCAGCAGCCGGGCTTCGACTTCAAGCAGCGCGAAAGGCTTGGTCAGGTAGTCGTCGGCGCCGTGTGAAAACCCCGCCAGCTTGTCTTCCAGGCTGTCGCGCGCGGTCAGCATCAGGACGGGCACGTCGGCGCGCATGTCGTTGCGCAGCGTGTGCAGCACCGCGTTGCCGTCCATGCCCGGCAGGCCGATATCCAGGATCAGTGCGTCAAAGCGCTGCGCCTTCATGCGTTCCAGGGCGGCGTGGCCGGTGTAGGCAACATCGGGCAGGAAGCCGCGCGCCTCCAGAAATGAATACAGGTTGCCGGCGATGATGTGATCGTCTTCAACGATCAGCACCCGGTGATTTGCACCGGCCGCGGGGCTGACTGCCATGTTGGGGGCTCCCTGTTCAGTAGATCGCAAGTCGCGGCGCAAGGGCGCGCTAGGCTTGCAGGACCTTACCCGGATTCATCAGCCCTTGCGGGTCCAGCGCGCGCTTGATGCGGCGCATCAGCGCAAGCTCTACCGGGCTTTTGTAGCGCGGCAGTTCGTCGCGCTTGAGCTGCCCCACGCCGTGCTCGGCGCTGATCGACCCCTGATGCGCATGCACGCTGTCATGCACCACGCCATAGATCTCGCTTTGCAGCGCCAGCAGTTCGGCTTCGGTCTGGCCCGGCGCATTGGCCACGTTGTAATGCAGGTTGCCGTCGCCCAGATGGCCGAAGATGACGTGCCGCACACCCGGAAAGCGCGCTTGCAGCAGCGCGTTGGTCTTGTGCACGAAGCCGGCGATGGACGAGATGGGAATGGACACGTCGTGCTTGACGGACTTGCCCAGTTCGGCTTCGGCCAGCGGAATGCTTTCCCGCAGGTGCCACAGCGCCTTGCTTTGCGCGACGTTGGCGGCGATGGCGGCGTCGTGGATCAAGCCGGCGTCGATGGCATCGCCCAGGACGGCCTCGAAGCGTTCGCGCGCGTGGGCCTCGCTTTCGCTATCGGACAGTTCAAGCAGTGCAAACCACGGCGATTCGGCGGAGTCGCCGTCAAAGGGCAGGCGCTGTTGCGGGAACAGGCGCACCACGCCTTGCAGGCAGGCGTTGCTCATCAGTTCGAAACCCGTCAGCGCGGCGCCGAAGCCGGCCCGCGCGCGGGACAGCACGTCAACCGCCTGGTCGATCGTGTCCAGGGTCAGCAGCGCGGTGCAGCTGGCAACAGGCCGGGGAAACAGTTTCAACGTAGCGGCGGTGATGATGCCCAGCGTGCCTTCGCTGCCGATGTACAGGTCGCGCAAGTCGTAGCCCGTGTTGTCTTTGCGCAGGCCACGCAGGCCATCCCAGATTTCGCCTTCGGCCGTCACCACTTCCAGGCCCAGCGTCAGGTCGCGCGTATTGCCGTAGCGCAGCACCTGCGTGCCGCCGGCATTGGTGGCCAGGTTGCCGCCGATGGTGCAACTGCCTTCGGCGGCCAGGCTCAGCGGAAACAGCCGGTTCGCGCCCGCCGCTGCTTCTTGCACGGCTTGCAGGATGCAGCCCGCTTCTACGGTAATGGTGTCGTTGTCGGTATCCACATTGCGCACCGCCGTCAGGCGGGCCGTGGACAGCACGACGGCGCGGCCGGTGTCATCCGGCGTGGCGCCGCCGCACAAGCCGGTGTTGCCGCCTTGGGGCACCACCGGCACGCCATGGCTCAGGCATAGCTTCACGGCGTCGGCTACTTCCTGGGTAGAGCCGGGCCGGATCACCGCCAGGGCCGACCCGCGATAACGGCGGCGCCAGTCCAGCACATAGGACGCGGCGTCCTCGCCGGTCAGCACATTCGTGAAACCCAGCAGGGACTGAAGATCGCTCAGCAATGTCATAGGCGCCGCACAAGAGAGGGGCCGGGGCGCGCCC